>JBCCRX010000185.1:0-12468 GCA_039201015.1 Bacteroidota bacterium
AATAAGACGTAATCACAAGGATTCACTTCAACCTAAATTCGCTTAAATCTGAACCCTCTACCCTACTCCTTCTTTCTAGAATCAATTGTGGCTTTATACTTCTTTCTGCATCAATGACTGTTTGATAAGTGTACAAAGCACACTAATTCACTCTGCTTGGCTTGTACAAATCCATTTTCTTCATAAAAACGCATCAAGGTTTCTTGTTCATCGCATAGCAACACCTTTTGCCGAACAAGTTTAGAAAATCATAGATAGTGATTAAATGGTGGCTTAGTCCAGGTTTCAATTTGTATAGAATCAATTCTTCCCAAATGCTTCTCATTATTTGTGACCATAATCATGTCATGATGAACGGCGGTTGTTCCTATAATAAGATCAAAATCAGGTATAAGTATGCCCAACTTTCTCAATCTATTTCTCTCTTCTGCATAAGACCGAATAGACTCGTATATTGGCAAGAGAGAAAATAAGGATTCAATCTTTATGACATCTTGAATCTGCTTTTCAAACTGTTCACTTTTAACAGCTCCATAAGTGAGTTCTGAAATAGTAATTTCAGAGATATAACATTTTTGAATCCCGACATCTTCCACTTTTTCTTTAATCTTAAACCTTTCCTGTAAAAGGAAAATACAGATATCCGTATCAAGCAGGTATTCTTTCATTTTATAGGCTTATTTCCCTACCAGTTGTTCTTGCATTGATAATTTCTTGCGCTAAGGTAGGACTTGTATTTTTCCATGCTCCCGACAATTCTTCTAGCAGAATTTCTTTGCTAGCTGGTGCTTTATATTCTTTCCTTAAGCTCTCTGAAATCTTTGAGAGCAATGCCAATTTAACATCTACAGTAAGTGGCGCAAGAAGTCGCATATAGCGATTGACTAGTACGTTTTCCATGAATCACTATTTGTTATATGAATTGAATTAATAGAAGTAGAAATTCGGAACGCTATTAATTAGTAATTCATTTTGAGTCGTATTATACATTAACAAGTTCGTTCAAATTATCTACTAAATATAGATAAACCAAGTTGCTCAAAAATTAGTTTCGCCTTTATCTCAAAATCAGGAAAAGCAGACTTTGTACTACAAATCATATCACCTGAGCAGATTTGGACTTGATTTACTGCTGTATAGACGTAAACGTGTTTAAAATTGGGAAAAATTTGCCAAACCACCTCTACTCCTGCATCGAAATATTCTTGCAATTTTGATTGCACATGGTTGATGTTGTCATTTTCTGAGATTACTTCAGCCGTCCATTTCGCGATTTGATACTCCCCTACTTTCATTTTATCTAACTGCGCCTTTGTATAAATTGCCAAATCAGGTCGGCGCAATTGTTCGCTGGACGTGTGCATATCTGTTTCTGCTGTGAGCAATCCTCCTTCTTTAAATACTTTAGTTGTAGCAAATGTACGAAACAGTACGGCTTGTATGATCGCTTGTTGTTGATTTATTCGTTTGGTTTTTTCAATAATCCCTGCATTCCATTCGTATTTATATTCATCTTCTTTATCTGCATAAACGCGCATAAATTCTTCTAAGGAAGTGCGCCTGCTCTCTTTCTCTACGACTAGAAATGCTCTTTCTTTTTGAGATGATAATGCGTTCGCCATTCTTACAAAAGTTTTACAGCAATATAATGGTTTTTGGATTCAATGTCAAGCTACGTTTTTTCAGAATATCGTTGTTCCACGTGGAACAATACTATCTTTCTTTATCGTTCTGTAAGCCAAGCTTTGAAGTTATCAAATGTAATATCCATTTCGATACTCACTTTTTCTCTTTCTGCTAGCCTAGCCAGACGTTCAGAAATGACGACCTTATCTTGAATTGCTTCTTCCACGACATCAACAAATTTAGAAGGATGTGCCGTGGCTAATGTAATGATGTTTGCCCTAAAATAATCTTTTTGAAATCGTTTTGCAGCATGATAGCCAACTGCTGTATGTGGGCAAAGTACATAGCTTTTTTGTTCGTAAACCTCTTTAATGGTCTTTCGTGTAGTTGCATCGTCGAAAGAATAACCTACAATATGATCTTTCACTATGTTCCACGTGGAACCATACAAATCTAACATACGAACAAAGTTAGAAGGATTCCCAACATCCATTGCATTGGAAATTGTTCTCTCGGAAGGTCTTGGATGAAACTCACCTGAATTCAAATAATTAGGAACCACATCATTTATATTCGTTGCAGCTATGAATTTCTCAACAGTTAGACCCATTCGCTGTACTAGCAGACCTGCGGTTAGATTACCAAAGTTACCGCTAGGAATACAAAAAACCGTAGGCAGTTCATGATTCGGTAGTTGCTTGTAGGCTTCAAGGTAATAAAAAGATTGAGGAATCAGTCGAGCGATATTGATTGAGTTAGCAGAACTAAGATTGTATTTTTCATTCAAATCTTTATCTAAGAAGGCTTGCTTGACTAGGGCTTGGCAATCATCAAAAGTACCATTAACCTCCAATGCGGTTATATTCTTGCCCAATGTAGTGAGTTGCTTTTCCTGCAAATCACTGACCTTGCCAGAAGGGTAGAGGATGACCACTTCAATGCCTTCCGTTTCATAGAAGCCCGAAGCAACTGCGCCACCCGTGTCACCAGAAGTAGCGACCAGAATCGTTAGCTTTTTGTCTTCATTTTTTAGAAAATAGCTCATCAGTTGCGCCATAAAGCGCGCACCAAAATCTTTGAATGCCAAAGAAGGTCCGTGAAAGAGCTCTAAAATAAATTGATGCTCCTCCAACTCAATCAAAGGCGCAGGAAAAGTAATGGACTTTTCTACAATATCTTTTAAGTCATGTTCTGGAATTCTGGAATGAAACAATGCCTTACAAACCTCAAAGGCAATGTCTTGAAAGCTGTATTGTTTTAAGTCCTTTAGAAAAGAAGTAGATAGAGTAGGAATATGGCTGGGCATATACAAGCCTTTATCTGCTGGCAAGCTCTTAAATACGGCTTCCTTTATATCTACGAGATTGTTTTTATTGTTTGTGCTGTATAGTTGCATGCTTATCTGTTTTTAGAATTATTAATCCCTCAGCACCTTATTGCGCCCGATTGATTGATAGGGGAGAGGAAAAGCGCTGATTTTATCTTTTGGTCATGGAATACTTTTTGCATGGCTGCTCCCACCAGTGCTGCAATAGATTTATTTTCACAAAGTGCAAAAATAGAAGGACCTGCCCCTGAAATACTACATCCTAGTGCACCTTTGGACAATGCAGCTTCTTTGAGGGCGTAGAAATGTGGAATTAATTTTGCTCTTTGTGGTTCTATAATTACATCTTCTAAGGAGCGTCCAATTAAATCCAAATCAGAATTGAACAAGCCAACAATCAATCCGCCCAAGTTTCCAGCTTGTGTGATGCTTTGCTTGAGCTGTATTGTTTCACTTAATACCGCTCGTGCATCTTTGGTTAAAATTTCAATCTTGGGATGAATAACTACAGCGTATAAATCCTTGGGTACAGGCAAAACATGTATATCCAAATCCTGATTGCTACGAACTAATACAATGCCGCCAAGCAAAGAAGGCGCGACATTATCTGCATGAAATGCGCCGTCTGCAATTTGTTCGCCTTCTACTGCAAACCGCAGCAAGTCTTTTTTTTCCAATGGCCGACCCAGCAACTCATTCACTGCCATGACGCCCGCTACTGCACTTGCCGCACTAGACCCCAAACCACTTCCAAAAGGCATTTTCTTGTGAATCTCCATATCAATACCTCTATCTGCTTCACCAAGATGTTGTAGCAATCGAAGTGCCGCGTAGCCTGCTGTATTTTTTTCTATGGCTTCGGGTAATTTTTTCCCTTCCGTTCCTGTGATCTTCGTAATTCGTAAACCCTTACTATCTGAAAAACGCGCAATGACTTTGTCGCCAGGTTTTTCCAATGCAAATCCTAATATATCAAAGCCACAGGCAACATTCGCTACACTTGCAGGTGCAAATATTTTTATTCCTTCTTTCATTTTTATTCCTTCCATTTTGAGGCGGCGAAGATATTGAAAAATAGGGTTTCGTAGATCGTAACAAACTAAATCTAAAAATACTTTATCAAATCTTCATTTTCTCTAAAGCAATTGCCAAATCTTCGGCTGTATCTATTCCAATACTTTCCAATTCCGTCAATGCTAGCGCAATTTGATAATCTGCTTCCAGCCAACGCAATTGTTCCAATGATTCTGCACGCTCCAGAGGACTTTCTTCAAGTTGTGCTAATTCAAGCAGCGTATCCCTTCGGAAAGCATACAATCCAAGATGTTTTAAATAATTATGATTATTTATCCAGTTTTCTTGATTTTCTACACGAAAAAAGGGAATAGGGGAGCGGCTGAAATAAAGCGCGAAATTACTCGCTGTACGCACGACTTTTACAACATTGGCGTTAAAAAGTGTTGAGCTGTTTTCTATTTTTTTTGCTAGGGTAGCGATACTTGCATTACTGTTTTTTAAGGTGAGTATTAATTGATCTATCTGCACAGGATGTATAAATGGTTCATCGCCTTGTATATTTACAACTATTTCATAATCAGTCAGTTGCGATGCTATTTCCGCACAGCGATCCGTACCACTTCTATGCTTGGAACTGGTCATCATTACATGGTAGCCCAACTGCTTTACGTGAGAAAAAATACGTTCATCATCCGTTGCTACGATCACTTGATCTACTTCCTTCGCCTTCATGGCTTGCTCGTAAACGCGCTGCACCATAGATTTTCCTGCAATATCAACGAGTGGTTTGCCTGGAAAACGAGAAGATGCGTAACGGGCTGGAATGATAGCTAGAACTTTCATATTTTTGTATCGTCATTTTTGGACAACAAATTTATCATTAAAAATCATTTCCCATGACCGCTCTGTACTATGAAGCTTGGTTTCGCTCAACCATTGTCACTTTTGCTGTTATATTTTTTGGTTTTTCTTTGAATGCTGCTACCAATAGTAATTCGGCTTATCTAAGTCTTCAAGACACTATTTTCATTCGAGTGAATGCCATGGGTGTTAAAACTTACCAACATACTTTCCAAAGCAACCAGAACATAGAAGCATTGATAGCGTTTTACAGTATTTCAATGCAAGAGTTGAAATTTTTTAATCCTAGACTAAACGAAAACAACTTACAAGCAGGACAAAAAGTAATCGTTCCCATTCCGAATAGAGCAATTATTCGCTACAAAAACCCTAAAGTCTATGATGTGCGTACTTGTATTCCAGTCTTTCACATTGTGAAGAAAGGAGAGACTTTATTTGGTATAAGCAAAAGGCTGTACAATATGCCTCAAGTAGAAATAAAAGAGCGCAATCAACTGGCTTCTGATCGCTTGAAAGAAGGGCAACGTATCCACATTGGTTGGCTAGATATTAAGGGCATTCCGCCTGGACAAGAAGGAGAAGTTACTAATCCTGTTTTGAAAGCCAATATGCCTTATCGAAATGCTTATTTCCAACAAATCAATGTGAAAGATGAATGGGAACACAAAGGCTTGGCAGTGCGGCAAGCAGGTGGAAATTTTAGAGAGGGTTTTGTCGTTTATCATGCCCATGCCCAGATGAATTCTTACATCCGAATTACCAATCCCATGAACAAAGCAACTATCTACGCAAAAGTCATCGGCAGAATTCCTATTACTTTGCAACACAAATACAAGGATAAAGATGTTGTATTAGCCTATTCTCCAACTATCGGAAAAGCTCTAGGAGTTATTGATCCGCAGTTTTTTGCCGACATCCGATTTGTTAAATAAAAAAAGAAGTAAATAATAATATGTACTACAAAAATATTTTAGCCGCTATCGGCAATACCCCATTGGTTCAAATCAATAAAATTGCAGCAGAAGTAGAGGCAAAGGTACTAGCAAAAGTAGAAACTTTCAATCCAGGTAATTCGATCAAAGATCGTATGGCTTTGAAAATGCTGGAAGATGCCGAGGAGAGAGGAGACATCAAAGCAGGTGGAACGATCATTGAATGTACTTCTGGCAATACGGGCATGGGGCTGGCGATTGCGGCGGCAGTGAAAGGCTACAAATGTATTTTCACGACGACCGATAAACAATCAAAGGAAAAAATTGATTTGCTGAAAGCGGTCGGGGCAGAAGTTATTGTTTGTCCGACGAATGTGGAAGCAGATGACCCAAAATCGTATTATTCAGTTGCGGAACGGTTGAGCCAGGAAATTCCAAATTCTTTTTGGTGCAATCAATACGACAATCTTTCCAATCGGCAAGCGCATTACGAATCCACAGGTCCAGAAATTTGGGAACAAACCGAAGGAAAAATTACCCATTTGGTGGTCGGTGTAGGAACGGGCGGAACGATTTCAGGGACAGCCAAATACTTGAAAGAGCAAAATCCCGACATTAAGATTTGGGGCATTGATACTTATGGTTCGGTCTTTAAGAAGTATCACGAAACGGGCGAATTTGATGAAAAGGAAATATATCCTTACATCACCGAAGGAATAGGGGAGGATATACTGCCCAAAAATGTGGATTTCAGCTTGATTGACCAATTTGAAAAAGTGAGTGATAAAGACGGCGCAATTATGACCCGTCGCTTGGCTAGAGAAGAAGGCATTTTGGTTGGTTACTCTTGTGGTTCTGCGATGCAAGGCGTATTGCAATTGAAAGATCATTTCAAAAAAGAGGATGTCGTTGTGGTCATTTTCCACGATCATGGCAGCCGTTATGTTGGAAAAATATTCAATGACGATTGGATGCGCGAGCGTGGTTTCCTAGAAGATGAATTGAAAGTAAAAGATGTCATCGCGATCAAAAAAGATAAGTCTTTCCTTTCGGTGCAGCAAAGCGAAAATGTGCGGAAAGTATTTGATTTGATGCGAGAAAATGAAATCTCGCAGATGCCCGTCATGGATAATGGCACGATTGTCGGTGCGGTCACAGAAAGCAGCGTTTTGTCTTTCATCTTAGAAAATCCGATGCAGCATCCCGAAAAAGCGGTGCAGCACATTATGGGTGATCCTTTCCCGCTTGTGGAATCAGATTTATCTTTCCGACAATTGGGTAAGTTTTTTGATCGCAAGATTCCTGCCGTCATTGCAAAAGATCGAGCAGGTGCTTTCCATATTTTGACGCAGTATGATGTGATACAGGCAATGTAATGTTGATTTTTGTAGATTGAGCGGATTATCGTTTGGATAAGTCGCTCAATGTATATAGATTGTGGTAGATTAAGCGGATTATTGCTTAAATAGATTGCTTAATCTATATTTTATTGCTTGTATCTTAAAATCGCAATGAATAACATTATCGTAGGTCGGCGAGAGCAAATCAAGGAATTGGGAGAGGCAGTTCTTTCTCCCAAGCCAGAAATGATTGCTTTGGTCGGGCGCAGAAGGGTAGGGAAGACTTATCTAATTAGGAGTGTCTATCAAGAGAAAATAGATTTTGAGTTAACTGGATTGCAACACGCCAACAAACAAGAACAACTCCAAAATTTTGTCTTTACACTCGGAAAATATTTTCCAAATTTCGATCTTCCTAATTTTCCAAAGTCTTGGCTGGAAGCTTTTCATTTTTTAAGTCAGGCACTGGAATCTTTAGATAAGCAAGAAAAGCTGCTGGTCTTTCTGGACGAATTGCCGTGGCTGGGGACTAAGAAATCGGGCTTCGTCACGGGGCTGGGTTACTTTTGGAATTCTTGGGCATCCAAGCAGCATATTGTCGTCGTGATTTGTGGTTCAGCAGCCTCTTGGATGATTGATAAAGTTATCAATGACCGTGGCGGCTTACACAACCGAGTAACCCGAATCTTACGGCTCTATCCTTTCACACTAGCAGAGACGGAAGCCTACTGCCAAGCGCGCAATATCAAGCTGAACCGATTCCATATTTTACAAATCTATATGACTATGGGAGGCATTCCCATGTATTTGGATTTGCTGAAAAAAGGACAATCTGCCATTCAGAATATCCAAAATATATGTTTTTCTCCAATGGGATATCTGAGGAATGAATTTGATCGTCTTTATGCCTCGCTGTTTGAAAATTACCAAAATCATATTCAGATTATCAGAGCTTTAGCGACGAAATGGCGTGGACTTAGCAGAGGGGAAATCATCGAAGCAACCACTTTTGAGAATGGCGGCATGCTTTCCAAGTTGTTAGAAGAGTTGGATACTTCTGGCTTCATCACGATCTACAATGGCTACGGGAAAAAGAAAAAAGAAAGCTTATACCGATTGACCGATTTTTATTCTTTGTTTTATCTCACATACATTGAGTCATTGGGAAAAAGCAGCTTTGCCGAATTTACGCAACTCAGTGATCTACCCAAATGGAAAGTCTGGAGCGGCTATGCTTTTGAAAACATCTGTCTGACCCACATTCCACAGATAAAAAAAGCACTTCTTATAGCTGGAATTAGTTCTTCGGTATCTAGCTTTATTGCGCGTCCGAAAGACGGATTTGCTGGAACTCAAATTGATTTATTGATTGATCGAAACGATCAAAGTATTAATATTTGTGAAATAAAATTTAGCAATAAAGATTACGAATTGAATAAAAAAGAAGTAGACAATATTGAAAATAAGAAGCGCGTATTTCTTTATCACACTAAAACGAAAAAGCAGCTATTCATCACTTTAATAACGACTTATGGCGTAGTCGAAAATGCGAATCGAATCAATTACGTAGATCAAGTGATTGCTTTGGATGATCTTTTTGAAGGATGAAAAACAAATGTACTTTTTGCAGAAGTCGAATATTAGACTTTTGAAGTTTCAGCTTTCAATCCTAAGTTTCAAGCTTTTAAAGTTTAAAATTTGCCTTATTGCACGTCAGACAGGCTTCAAAAGTCTTTGCTATCCTAATCAAAGGCTTCGAAGCATAATATCTAATCCTTAGCAGATCAAGTATGAAAAAAACAAACAATGCTCCCTCTACTATCATCTTCGATCTAGGCGGCGTCCTAATTGACTGGAATCCACGCTATTTGTACCGAAAAATATTCCAAGATGAAGCTCAAATGGAATATTTTCTGGAACACATTTGTACTTCTGATTGGAACGAAGCGCAGGATGCTGGAAGAAGTCTAGCCGAAGGAACAGATTTATTAGTAGCGCAACATCCAAAATGGGAAAAGGAGATTCGTGCTTTCTATGATCGCTGGGAAGAAATGCTGGGCGGCGTAGTCGAAGGAACATTAGCCATTTTTCGTCGTTTAAGAGCGAGCCAACAGTATCGCTTTTACGCATTGACCAATTGGTCGGCAGAGACCTACCCGATTGCTTTGAAACGCTACGAATTTCTGCAATGGTTTGAAGGAACATTGGTCTCTGGACAAGAAAAAATGCGCAAACCCAATCCGCTGTTCTATCAATTGTTGTTGCAAAGATTTGAAATCAATCCGAGTGAGTCCATTTTTACAGATGACAACTTGCGCAATGTGAAAGCAGCGCGCGAAGAAGGAATTCCAAGTATTCATTTTCAGTCGCCCGAGCAATTGGAGAACGCCTTAAAAGCAGTTGGCATAGAATATTGAAAAAGCAAAAATGCCTAAACTATCCATCATTACGGTCAATTACAATCAAGCTGCCGTCACCGCAGAATTGCTACAATCCATTCAGGCACAAAGCTTTCAAGACCTAGAAGTGATCGTAGTAGATAATGCTTCCACAGAAAATCCCTTTCCTTTATTGACTACTATCTATCCCAATTTGATCGCCGTAAAAAGCGAAAAAAATGTGGGCTTTGCGGGTGGCAATAATTTAGGTATTGTCGCTAGTTCGGGCGAATATCTTTTTTTTATCAACAATGATGCGGAAGTGGTCGAAGGGACAATAGACACTTTAATCGACGCGCTCGAAGCCCATCCAAAAATCGGAATCATCAGCCCAAAACTTTGCTACTACACACCAGAACGCCCACAACGATTGATTCAATACGTCGGCACGACGCCCATACATCCACTGACGGGTCGCAATACAACCATTGGTCAAATGGAGAACGATCTTGGACAATATGACGTGATGGCACATCCGACGCCTTACGCACACGGCGCAGCGATGATGCTGCCCAAAACCGTTGTGGATAGGGTAGGGGAGATGCCAGAAGTGTTTTTTCTCTATTACGAAGAGCTGGATTGGTGCGAACAGATTCGACGAGCAGGCTACGAAATCTACGTGCATCCTTATGCTTTGGTTTATCACAAGGAATCCGTGAGCGTTGGTCCGTTGAGTTTATTGAAGACCTACTACATCAATCGAAATCGCATTCTTTTCATGAAGCGCAATCGAAGCACTGCTGAATTTTTGCTTTTTTCTTCCTACGTCTTTCTCGTCATGCTTCCTTTTCACAGCTTCAAATTTTTATTGCAAGCTAAAGTACAGCATGCTAAAACACTTTGGAAAGCGGTAGTTTGGAATTATGGGTTTTCTTAACTGTAAAGTGTTTTTCGAGCTTAACCGCAGAGTGGCGCGGAGTGTTTTCGCAGAGTTACGCAAAGGAGTATCAAAGATTTGCTTTAGGGGTGCGTGTATTTTTAACCGCAGAGTTGCCAAAGTTTTTTTCGCAGAGTTGCGCAAAGTAGCATTGGTGCAAGCTTATGTGGTTTTTCTATTTCCTTTTGTCAATATTTGACCCGAGCGAAGTCATCTCAGAAGTTAATTTACGAGCAGAAGTTCAGGTTTCATTTGAACAAATTATTCAAGCGATATCATTCAAAACAATGAAACAATGAAACAATGAAACAATGAAACAATGAAACAACCAAACAGTGAAACCTTACTGCAAAATCTGATCACCAATCGAACAGTCCAAACATCTAGAAGCATTGCAATGCGCGTTTTTGAGTTGTAAAAGAGCTTGTGTATCGTAGGCGGATTGCGGAACGATGCCAAGCCCTTTCCAAGCAGAAATAATACTATTGCTTTCGGGCGGCAATTGATCCAAGAAAAGGAGGGCTTTTTCGCGTTGGTGTTTCAGATCGCGTGTTGTGCCATACAAGAACAAAAAAGGAACAATGGTATTGATAATGAGTAGGCGAACCGTTGCTTTGCCCAAAGACTTCTTCCTTTTTTTGGAGATTTTGTCGAATACATAATGCGTATTCCAATAGCCGTCTAATGCTACTTGGAATAAAGCTTCAATATCTGCGAGTTGTTTTGCTGCTAATACACTACTGAACAGGTGATCTCTTTGGTGGAGCAGTGCTGCAAACTGAGCGATACGAATGGTCGGAAAATTAGCGGGACGCAAACGCATGAATTTCCAAGCCACTGCGGAAATGGGTTGGAGTCGGTGTTTATGTCTCAAAAAATCGTACTCCTTTTTAAGACGATTGGGATAATCTTCCTCGAAATCTTTGTCTAACAATGCGGCTTGACCAAACAAAAGACTTTCCAACTGAAAAAGCTGATCTTTGTACCTATTCAGTATCTTGAGCGGCAGTGATTTCGCAAGATTTTCAAAGGGTTCCACATTAATCTTTAGCCCAAAATGCTTCGCCAAAAACCAATAGAAAGTCTCCTCCCAATCATTTTGATTTTTGGACAATTCTAATTGCACCAAATTCGTCTTTTGCTCCAATCGCTCCACCAACATCCTATCCAACCACATTCTTTTGGTCAATTCATTGGCGGTGTGAAAATGGTGTTCGCAAGGAATCCAAGATTCGTTGGCTTGCAATTTTTGATAAGTATTGGATATTTTCAGCGGAATGCGACCACGCAATTCCAGACAAGGAATACGCGACTGATCTGCGCTGTAAACAGGATTGTCTTCTTCCAAAACAACGTGCAAAATCACATTGTCGTAGGCGCGATCTTCGTTGTGGCGGTGCTTCATCCAATCCGAAGCCAAAACGTGCATTTCCACGTTTCCTGCCCAAAGCGTTGTTCCGATCTTAACTTTGGCATTGAAGAAATCAGGTCCTGCATGGGTGTTGTGTTTCCCGAAGTCTATGATTTCTACGCTTTCTCCTTCTGTGGTCGTCAGGTTTCGTAGATGGAAACGCTTGGTGCGCCAAGCATAATGCAGTAAGTCCTCTTTGATAGACATGGAGATAGAAGGCTAGTAAATAGTAAGTGCTTTTCATTTCTTTGATTTTCAAGTCACCCTTTTAAAACTGTATAAACCCTATTTTAGGTTCAAAGCAGCAGATGTTTTTGTCCTAGAATTATTTTTGTTAACTTAGCTCTTGATTAGAAACTGCCTGAACTATTCAAAAAAAGTGATATAGAAACAGTCAAATTAGCAAGAGGAAAGGTTCGTAGTGAAGAATAAGATATATCCCAGCAAGAGTGAAAATTGCTTATTGAAATGAAATCCATTGAGTTCACTTGGTTAACCTAAGGAACGAGGGATGAATAAACAGAGGTTCTTGACAAGATATTTTTGTGCTAATGGAGGCAGAAAAATCGCAATCCGCCTTAGGCGGACATAAGACTTTTTCTAACGAAAAGTAGCGCAAAACCTGTTCGCCTAAGGCGT
>JBCCRX010000186.1:0-12434 GCA_039201015.1 Bacteroidota bacterium
CAAAATTTTCAATTTTGATTTTTTCCCTCTGTCCAGAGGGGTAATTGAAATTTTTCGCAGAAAAATTTCAATTGTATGTAGCACTTCTGTTGCAAATTCATTTTTTCAAAATAGATTTCAGCGAAACGTGAGACTGTACTAGTGATTATTCACAAAAATTTTTAACTCGCTCGAAAGGGTTGAAAAAATAGACTTTCTACTCCTTAAAAATATTATTGTGAATAAAGTCTACTAAAGATAAGGTACATTTTTAAAATTCTTAGACGTGCAGACGAAAATTTTAAGCTTTCTCCGTTCACGTTTTAGCGATCCGAGTATTAAGTTGATGAAACAAAGTTGGAAGAAAAGATGGAGTATAATCCTAAAAACATAAATATGCTCAGATAGTGTATTCTGCATTAACAACTTTTACGCATGCGTTCCGACAACTTTCCTTTTTTAATCTTTTAAAACTTTCTTATCATGAAAATCAAAATTGTATTTCCGTTGATCACCCTTTTTGCGCTCTTATTTGTAAGCTGCGAAAAAGACGAACTTACTCAACTAGACCAGGTGGCGGAACAATCCGAGGAAGCCCTCTCCAATGCTCCCGTAGTGGACGTATCACCTAAAGAAGTGCTGACGGTGGCGACAATAAAAACCAATGGACATGCGCTATTTTTCGACGACTTGGGCGAAGCAGGCATCGTACTTCGAGAGCAACTCCCTAGTACTGGAGACGATCCAGCAAGTTTACTCGATCAGTTTGGCGAAAATGTCCACCCTTTTGAAGTCTTTGTAGCATTCACCACAGACGAAGTTGCTATTCCTCAATCTATCGCTAAAACTGTAGATGCCGCCACTTTAGCCGCTACACAACGCACAGTGGACGCAGACAATACGCCGTTTGTAAGTGATGATACGACTATCAAGACACTGGAAGACAGAAGCTGCTACGACGAAGGCTATAGTGGATTCAGAAGTAGAAGATGCGGTATAACCTCTTCTTACAGTAATGATTTCAAGTATTGTGACAATGGACGCTGGTATTCCAATATCAGAAACTCTTACTTTGCCAATTACTGGAGAGAGGTCAAAAATATTGATACTTGGACGAATACAATCTGCGGACTAACCAAATTGGAATATGATTACTACTACAACAATAAATGGTACAGATACTATTCCGCAGAATTGCCCAATGGCGTTTGGAGAATTATCATTTATAATGGCAAGTACAGATACCGTAGAGTAGTCAGAAACAACAGCGGTGGTAGTTTCCGAGCATATGCTCGCTTTTATCGCTAGATGTCTTTGTAGAATTGTATTCTATTGATGCTGTGGATAATGCAACTCAAGAGTACTTTTAGAGCTCATTTAGAGTAGGATCGAACTGCAAATCAGTAGTTTGCAGGTCACGCCTGATGCAGCCAATATCTAGCGAAGAAAATAATGGTGACTTTATCAGCCTTAAACCTAAGGCGGACACGGTTAGGCAGACAAGTCAAATCTTTCCAAACGAATCCATGTTTTTTAAAAGAAGAAGCGGCGAAATTCGCCGCTTCTTCTTTTAAAAAACATGGATCAAATCATATGGGCGTCGAGCCTAGATGATTTGAAGATAAACAGGAGCTTCCATAAGTAATGCTGACCAAATAAAATCATCTAGAACCAGTTTTCTATGGCAATCGCAAGAAATTTTTCTCTGTTTATAATGTTGATATGTTTATTTGTTTAGCTGGTAATCATTGACCAAAAAAAGTAGAATCAAGGGAATATGTGCGATAAACAGATCAATAATTTAACGAATCAACAAAGTCTAGCTTTCTTGCGATTGCCTTACCAGTTTTCTTATCTTTCTATTGTTAATGCAAATGACTAGCAAAAATAATTAATCACTGATAATCAGTTATTTAGATTTGCTAAATTTTAAAAATTCAGTAAATCTCCAAACTCAACTATTGATTCATCAGTTGAATAAATTTTTGAACAAGCACTAAGTTCTAGTCTCCTCTAAATACTGATGCACCGCCGCAAAATCCAACCTACCCATGCCTACTTGTTTTGCGGCTGCATAAATTTCTTTTGCTATATTAGCCAAATACAAAGGTTGACCATTTTCGTAAGCACAAAGACTAGCTAAATGCAAATCTTTGTGCATTAATTCTAATGGAAATTGTACTTCATAGTTCTCGGATTTTATCATACTAGCCTTGGCTTTTGTGAAGGGCGCACTGACGACTAAATTGGGTAAAGTATTGAGTAAGAAGTCTTTATCTAAGCCCATTTTTTCTCCGAGCAAAACTGTTTCAGAAAAAATCAGCATGGATTGTGCCAGAAGGGCATTGACCAGCATTTTGAAAGAAGCACCTTTACCGATTTCGCCAATGTGTAAGACCTTTTGCCCCATTTGTTTTAGTAATGTCTGCACAACCTCCAGATTTGTCGCTTCTCCACCAACAAAAAAGGTCAACTCGGCATTTTCTGCATGTGGTTTCGTACCCGCCACGGGCGTATCCAAAAAACGAACTTGCTGCTTTTTCGCCTGCTCTGCGCAATGCAAAGAGAAAGAAGGATTTACAGTAGAGGCATCCAACCAAATACTAGTCGGTGACATATTTTCCAGTCCTTTTCCTGCTCCTAACATGACCGATTGTACAACTTCAGGATTCGCCAACATTGTTATTACGACATCTGCGGATTTTGTAGCTTCCACTATACTTTTGGCTCTTTTTGCACCTGCTTTTTCCAGTTCGATCGCAGCGGCTGCGGAGCGATTATAAACCGTTAAATCTATTCCTGCTTTTAGAAGATTTTTAGCCATTCGGCTACCCATAATACCGAGCCCAATAAAACTTACTTTCATCATTTTACTTTATTTTGAAGCAAAGATAGTAGAAGCAAAAAAGTAAAAATGTGAGTTTTCGCTCAAGCTATTGCTTTTCGATCAAAAATGTTGGTCAATGCTAAGAGCTTGTTTGGATTTTAATCTTTGAGTCGAAAACGAGCTATTTTTTTCTCATTCAAGGCAAAAAATGCGCGTTTATCAGCCTGAGGCAGACACGGTCTGGATACGCCTGTCTGCCTCAGGCTGATAAGCAGTTTTTTAACGCTGAATGAGGGAAAAAGAGCCGTTTGCAGACCAATTATGTAATTTCTAAACAAGCTCTAAGAAAATACCTCTGCTCAAGATATGAAAGGACCACTGTAGTAAATAGCACTTGAGCTTTAACATGTGCTATGATTTGATTGCCAATCCTTGTTTCTTAGTACCGCTAGCAGGTGTGTAGCCATACATTTTCTTGTATTCTTGAATGAAATAGGACGCATTTTCGTAACCAACTTGATTTGCTACTTGGTGTACCTTCCATGAATTTTGTTGAAGCAATTCCTGTGCTTTTTCCATACGTTGCTGTGTGATCCACTTTCTAGGAGAAGTTCCAAATTTCAACTTAAATTCTCGACGAAAAGTAGCCACGCTACGCCCTGTCAAATAGGCATAATCTTCGATACTGAATGCTTTATCAAAATGATTTTCCATGAGCGTTCGGAGATTGTTGCTTTCTTTTTGTTGCCATTTTTCCAATGCCAAACTGAAAGTACCAGCAACATCTTTTGCTAATAAAAAAGCGAACAGTTCCTCTATTTTGGCGGTAACGACCTCAGGGGAAAGGACTGCTAAGCATTCAGATAGGGCTTGAAAAGACTGAATATAATGTAAGATGTACGTGCTCGAAGGTATAGTGAAAATGGGTTTCCCCACACCAAGCACTCTGATTCGATGCTGTTGGAATATTTTTTGTAATAAACGATCTTCCAAAAAAATATGAAAAGAAGAGAATACAGCATTTTCTGACAACAAATCACTGACAGTATAGATGCCCCGTTTGAAAAAAGCAATCTGTCCTGCTGAAACACTCGTAAAATTACCATCTGGGGTTTCTATTCTTTGTTTGCCTTGCAATACAAAAGAAATGGCATGCCGCGCCACGTAGCTTTGTCGATTTTCTATATTTTGCTGTAGTGTTTTTTGTAAAACGGTGATTTTAGTATCGTGAAAAAGTACCTCTACAAAAGATTCTTTCAGCAGCCGATTTGGTATGTTGACCATTGTAATAAATAGATGAACCTTTGACGGTTTTTGCAAAAAAAAGATATTAGACTTTTGAGGTTTAGTCTAGAGAGCTCTATTTTTGATTTATGGTACAGTACCGATGTTTCTAACGAAAATCAGAAAATCCATTGTAATAGCTTTACAATTCCCTAGATGATACTAGCGATCACCGCAAAGACGAGCAGCAGGACGAAAACCAACTAGAACCCAACCGCTCGTCTCTTCTTTGGATCATGTCTAAAACAATTTCAATATTCTCCTTTAGTTCTATATTAAGACGCTTGTCAGCCTCAGGCGTGAGGATGACACCCGACGATTTGTAAAAAAGTGGCACTTTGTGTCGTTTGCAATTTGGTGTTTTGCGTAACATCAGTTACTTATTTTAAGTGCTGTAGCAAAGCTTCTGTTTACGCTAAAATCTGTTCCTGCAACTTTAATGATACACTTTTTATGTCTAAATTTTTATCTCAAAGATATATCATTTTTTGATATGATTCAAGTACTACTGTACTTGCCCATATTTTGTTTTTGGAAAATCCGATATAAACGCTTTATAAATTCCTCAAAACGGATACCCAATCGCTAAATTGTAGGACAATTGGTCTTGCCGCCAAGCTTTGCTGCCAAAATCAATGCGGCGGAATACCCAGCTTTCATTGGGTGGAAGGGCAGGATTGCGGATCGGGAAAGCGATATCGAGGCGGAGGAGCAAAAATTCTAAATCGAGGCGCAGTCCAAGTCCTGTCCCAATGGCGAGTTGTCGGTAAAATTTATCGAACTCAAATTCTGCTTCTCGAAAGCGTTCGTCCTCATCTTGATTGCGGAGAAACCAGACATTACCCACATCTACGAAAGCTGCTCCTTCCACGAATGGAAAAAGGTCAAAGCGATATTCAATATTACCTTCTATTTTAATGTCGCCCGTTTGGTCAAAAAATCCACCATCGGCGAGCGTAGTGTCGGGCTGCACACTACCTGGACCTATGCCGCGCAATTGAAAGGCGCGCACACTGTTAGGACCACCTACAAAATACTGTTTGATGTAGGGCATCACTCTAGAATTATTGTAAGGCACGCCTACTCCTATTGCAATTCGACTGACCAAACTGCTTTTTTTGTTTAAGATATTGTAGCGCGCGTCCGTATCGAAGCGAACATACTGTGAAAAACGGGTATTGAAAAGTGTATTGTTATCGGAAAGAAGCGAGGTGAAATTACCAGAGGTTTCCACACCAAACTGGAAAAAGGTAAAGTCTTTTAGGCTGTTGAGATTTTGATCGTTGTAGGTGAAGCGATAAGCCGTACCGAGAATAGCGATGTTGTCAAAACTCTGGCGAAGACGCGGATTTTGGTTCAAAATATTTTCAAAGTCACTAGTAGTGTTTAGCAAGTCAACTACATTAATGGAAAGTGGCTTGAAGCTGTGCCTTCGATAGCGGGTAGTTTGCCAGTCGTAGCCAAAATCAAATTGGAAAGAATTGATGGTAAAAAAGGAAGTACGCTGCTGATAGTTGTCGCTAATACTGATTCTGGTCTTCGGAATATAGTAAGTAAATACTTTATCTTTACGGAAAGGCACTAAAAAGCGCGGCAATACCAAACTCGCTTGCGCAGACAGTTCAAAGGTATTGATAAAGGGTAGATTGGAATTATTAATTTGCGTTTCGACACCTGCGGAAAGCCGTAAATTCAGTTCTTCCGCCCCTTTCCAAAGATTGTGATGCGTGTAAGAACCCGAAATGGCAGAACCCAGAAAATTAGTGACCTCTGTGCTGGCTTCGATCTCGCCATTGAGGTCTTGAGTCAAAGCGGGCGTTAGATAAATGTGGCGACGCAGATAATTGCTGTCATTGCGCTCAATGATTTCATATTTTAGATTAACAAATTTAAAAACGCCCAAATCCAACAAATGATTGACGGTCTGATCTTGCAGGCGTTCTTTATATAAACTGCCTTGCTCTTGCGCAATGAGGCGCTTGAAGGTTTTGGGCTGCACGAAGGTTTGGCGTTGCACCAATTTTAAATTATTGTATTTTAAAGTATCTGCTTTCGTCAGTGCCGATGTTTCGTCTAGATTGTAAGTGGGATAGACAAAAGTGGTATCCATATAATATTGCTCCTGCGCCATTTGATCGGAAAGACGCAAATAAATATCAGCGGTTTTATTGCCCGCCGTTGTATCTACGAAATAGAAAATATCGTTGCTATTGAAGCGAAAATAACCTTGATTTTTAGCAATATTGGCAAGGCGGTTGCGCTCTGCTTGTAGATTGGCTAAACGATAAGCGCGACCCGATTTAATGATACTATTCTTCTGTTGCTCTGCAAACAATTGCCCAATGACCGTTGTATCTTCAGGAAAATGAACCGCTCCGATTTTATATTGTCCCTCGCTTTGCACATAATAAGTTACCCTCATTTTTTTCGCATCTACTGTAGTATCGTAGCGAACACTTGAGTTGAAATAGCCATTGTCCTGTAGATAATTTTCCATTAAAGCGCGCGAGCGGGTCAAAGCATTGGCTTCGTATAGGATAGGAGCTTGTCCTAGCTTGTCTGCCACCCAGTTCCTTATACCTTTTTCCTTATCTGGATTCTTAAATTGGTTATGTATCCAAAGTTGGGCGTCGTTGTTTTTGCTCGGACGGGCGTAGCTGTTGAGTTGATTGGCAAGTTGCTTTTTATGTGCTACTTGCTCTGATTCTTCAAACTGGATACTCGCTCCATCGTACAGCAATTCGTCAGAAGATAAATATTTAGTTGGCTGGCAAGCAGCAATGCTGAATAGTAAGAAAAAGAAATAGTATGCCTTGTGTTTATTCATGTTGATAGTTGCAGAAGGTTAATCCGCCAAAAAGCGTATCACTTACAGGAGCATATCTTCTATTTGCGAATAGAACACCGAATTTTTGGCTTTGTTGGGTTTTGTTCGCTCTTACTGCTATTTGATGATTGCCTCTTTTTCGCTGTCGCTATCCTGAGCTTGAAGAGAAGCAATTGAAGAAGCAGATTTTCTTTGGGAAGAAAATAATTGAAGCAATGATACTATTACACTGTAAACTAAGTTTGTTTTAAATTCTAGAAGCTCGAAATTCTAAGGAATTTCGAGCTTCAAAAAACACATCTGCCGCCGTCGAAGACGGCGGCGAACAAGGGATGAGGGAGAAAAAAGGGTTTTCCTAAAAACCTTTTTTCTCCCTTAAACTCCCCCATCTAAAATGCAAAGAAACTTAGTTTACAGTATACTAAGTACTTAGACAAAATTAATCTAGCTATTAAACTCGGCAGCATCGCGCTTGCAGCGCTCGCTGCCTCGTGGTGGTCTTGGAGGGCAGACAAAATATAAGATGTTGTAAAACAACATTTTATATTTTGTCTGCCCTCCAAACCTCCTCTGCGCGCCGAGCCGAACTATGTCCGCCTTACCGTGTCCGCCTTACCGTGTCCGCCTTAGGCGTGAGGCGTGAGGCGTGAGGCGATGGCGCGCTAAACGTGACTTAAAATTATCCGCCTACTTATGCGTAATTGGTAAAAAAATAGCAGATAATTTGATTACTTATTGTTCCTTACAAATTCGCTTATCGTGTCGATTTCGAAAAGATCACTTTTAACCCTATATTTACTGCATGAAAAAATTACTACTTACACTACTACTAGGAATTTATTTTAGCATCGCTGCTTTGGCGCAGCAAGACGTATGGGCGCAGTTGGAAGATATTGCCATCATAGAAGAAAAAGTGATGATGCCAATGCGAGACGGGGTGCGTTTAGCCAGCGATATTTTTAGACCAAAAACCAAAGAAAAAGTCCCGATCATTTTCTCCAGAACGCCTTATAATTTCAACCGTTGGCGCGACGGTGCAGAAAGCACACGGACGGCACAAAGGGCTTACGAAGCCGTGAAGCGTGGCTACGCTTATGTAGTGCAAAACGAGCGCGGACGCTACTTCTCGGAAGGCGAATGGGATATTTTGGGCGTGCCTTTGACGGACGGCTATGATGCTTTTAGTTGGATGAAAGCACAAGCGTGGTCGAATGGTAAAATTGGGACTTTGGGTTGCTCTTCTACCGCAGAATGGCAAATGGCAGTAGCAGCACTTGATCATCCTGCCCACGCTGCTATGGTGCCACAAGGGTTTGGTGCGGGCGTGGGTCGAGTAGGCGATTATTTTGAGCAAGGCAACTGGTATCGAGGTGGCGTGCATCAGATGTTGTTCACGGCTTGGCTGTACGGGGTGGAGCACGATAAATTCAAGCCGCGCATTCCCACAGGTGCAAGCCAAGCAGATTTAATTCGGATTTCCAGGTTCTACGATCTCGCACCCGAAAATCCAAAGGTGGATATGTCCGAAGCTTTGGCGCATTTACCACTGCAAGATTTGATTGAAAACATGAAGGGCAAATCGGAAATCTTTGAGCAGATGATTACCCGAAAACCCAATGATCCCGCTTGGTACGAAGGAGGACTTTATCACGATGATATGGATTTCGGTGTACCTGCTTTTTGGTTTGTTTCTTGGTACGATGTTTCGACCAGTCCGAACATTGCGTTGTTCAATCACCTGCGCGCCAATGCGAAAGACGAAAATATTCGAGATAATCAATATTTGGTCATTGCACCAACTTTGCACTGTGGCTACAAACGCGCCAAAGCCAATACCATTGTCGGAGAACGCAGTGTGGGCGATGCGCGCCTGAATTACGATGAGCAAATCTACGCTTGGTTTGATCTTTGGCTGAAAGACACAGACAATGACTTCAAAGCGAAAACGCCGAGGGTGCAGTATTACACCATGGGTAGCAATCAATGGCAACAAGCGACGACTTTTCCACCCGAAGCGGCGGAAATGACTACTTTTTATCTAGATAGCGACGGAAATGCCAACAGCTTGTACGGCGACGGGCGGTTGAGTCAAAAAGCAGCCAGCAAAGCCGCGCAAGATCAATTTAGCTACGACCCCATGAATCCAGTGCCTTCTTATGGCGGCAATGTTTGTTGTACGGGTAATGCGATCCGTGGTGGTGCTTTCGATCAGCGATTAATGGAAAGCCGCAATGATATTCTAGTTTATACTTCCGAACCACTATCGGAAGGGATCGAAGTGACTGGTTTTATTGAAAGCACACTCTACGTATCTTCTGATGCCAAAGACACCGATTTTACGATTAAATTAATTGATGTCTATCCCGATGGACGCGCTTATAATTTAGATGAAAGCATACAGCGCGCGCGCTATCGCGAGGGCTACGACAAGGAAATATTCATGGAGGAAGGCGAGGTCTATGAGCTGGAACTAACGCCTATGACCACAAGTAATTATTTTGAAAAAGGGCATCGTATTCGCATCGAAATTTCAAGCAGTAATTTTCCGCGTTTTGCTCGAAATTTGAATACGGGCGGCAATAATTACGATGAGATCGAAAGCGTGGTGGCGAAAAATGTTATTCATCATAGTACCGCTTATCCTTCGCAGATTCGTCTGCCAATAGTGAAGCGATGAAGATTAAGCATGAATGTCATCAACTTAGGGATTTGCACAATGATGATTGTTTGATGTGCTTTAGATGACAAGCAAGCTTAAAGTTTGCCCGTCATCAGAGCTCACGAGTTGACGACATTCTAATTAAGCATATTCTCTCACCAGAGCTTTTTCTGTAAAGCCTCTTGTTTTGAAAAAGATGCCCGCAAGCACACCAAATACGAAGCCACCGATGTGCGCCCACCACGCAACGCCTGCTTCTTCCGCTAGTTGAGAGAGGGAAGCAAAACCAGAATTAACTTGCTGAAAAATCCAAAAACCCAAGAAGATAAACGCTGGAATTTTGACCACAAAAAACAATATCAATACCCTGATTTTAGAAGTCGGGAACATAACGATATATGCGCCCATGACTGCCGAAATCGCGCCACTTGCTCCAACGGTAGGTATTTCACTATTAAAATTAAAGTAGATGTGAGCAGCGTGCGCCGCCAGTCCGCCCAACAAATAAAAAATCAGAAAGCGTCCGTTTCCCACTACGGCTTCTATATTGTCCGCAAAGACCCAAAGAAACAGCATATTCCCAATGATATGTCCCCAGCCGCCGTGTAAAAACATGCTGGTGAAAAGCGTAGGAAGGTCTTGACCTTGTGTGATTTCACTTGGAATTGCGCCGAACTCAAAAATGAATTGATCGAAACTGCCATTGCTCATCAGTTGGAGTTCATATACAAAAACGGCTACGTTTAGGGCGATAAAGGCATAGCTAAAAAGTGGAAAAGTGCCACCTCTCACTTGGTCATCTCCGATTGGAAAGATCATATTTTCAATTTTTCAAATGATTGGATTAAAGTATTCTATTGAGCGATAATTTTTCGTAATGTATAAAATACAGACTACGAGCATCTTGCCCATACGTGACTTAGTTTCAGATCTTGCTGGCATCGAGCTAGCAAGATTTGATTAGGGTTTTCTAAAGGGAACAGGGAGAATTTTTTCTAAAAATTCTCCCTGTTCCCTTTAGAAAACCCTTCAATTTGAATCGGTTCGATGCCGATTCAAATTGAACATACTTGTAGTCAGCGGCTTACACATTAAAGAAAGTTATTGCTCATTAGAATATATTAAAGGTGTATGTACTCAAAAAGGCATATTTCTGTGAAATATAGGTAGCAGACGAATCTTGCAAAGTCCATTTTTTGTTTAACCGTTGAAAATGTTTATTTGTTTATTTATCGACCTTGAGCAAAGCAACATGGTTCTGGATGATTTCATTTGATCAGCATTATTTATGAAAACTTACGTTTATCTTTAAATCATATGGGCGTCACGCCTTAGGCGGACAAGTCGAGCCCATATGATTTGATCAAGATTTTTTAAAGGAATCGACGTCCTTTTGAACGAAAATGAACGATATTTTAATAGTTGGCGATATTTTTCTAAAGATACTTGACCAAATGAAATCATTTAGAGCCAGCAACATGCTAAGTCTTGCCTAATTTTTTACTCAAATATAAATCTTTTATATCTGCCATTCTGACAGAAAAACCTTTATCTTCGTATTAATTTAATGAACGAATTGTCATTATTGAGCGTTTGAGTAGAATTATTGAACTAAGGGCGTATCATTATATCATTTCTAAGGCGTACAAATAAGTGGAGCAAGCAATATACAACAACAATCCTACACTAGAGGGAATAAAAACGGATAAGACGATACTGAAAGATCGGCAGGGAGAAGTGTTTTTTATGGATCAATTCAAAAAAGCACCAGGACAAAAGCATTTCTACATAGAAAGCTATGGCTGCCAGATGAATTTTAGTGATAGCGAAATTGTGGCTTCTATTTTATCGGATAGCGGTTTCCGACCTACTCGCAATGTAGAAGAATCGGATTTGATTTTCATCAATACTTGCTCCATTCGAGAGAAAGCAGAAGAAACGGTGCGTAAGCGTTTGCGCTTTTTTGATAAGATCAAGCAAGAGCGTCCAGGTGCATTGATTGGCGTTTTGGGCTGCATGGCGGAGCGTTTGAAAGAAAAGTTTTTGGAGCAAGAAAAATTGGTGGATTTAGTCGTTGGTCCAGATGCATACCGAGATTTACCGAAACTGATCGGAACGGCAGAAGAGGGCGAAAAAGGGATAAATGTATATTTGAGTCGAGAAGAAACCTACGCAGATATTAGTCCGCTTCGCCTAGGCTCAAATGGCGTGACGGCTTTTATTTCTATCATGCGAGGCTGTGATAATGTATGTTCTTTTTGTGTTGTGCCTTTTACGAGGGGTCGCGAGCGCAGCCGAAATGCTTTTAGTATCGTAGCAGAAGCGACCGATTTGTACTACAAAGGCTATCGAGAAGTAACTTTATTGGGTCAAAATGTAGATTCTTACAAATGGAAAAATCCCGAAAATAAAGAGACCGTCTCTTTCGCAGATTTACTAGAAATGGTCGCTCTGGTGCATCCTGATTTGAGGATTCGTTTCTCGACTTCGCATCCTAAAGACATTACGGACGAGGTCTTATACACAATGGCGAAATACGACAATATTTGCAAGTATATTCACCTGCCAGTGCAGTCAGGAAATAGTCGTGTATTGAAGCTGATGAATCGCACTTACAGCCGTGAATGGTACATCAATAAAGTCCGCCGTATCTATGAAATTATGCCAGATTGTGCGATTTCTTCGGATGTGATTGCGGGTTTTTGTACAGAGACGGAAGAAGAACACGAAGAGACTTTGAGTATGATTGAATTTGCGCAGTACAGCATGTCTTATATGTTTTTCTATTCAGAGCGTCCAGGTACTTTGGCAGCTCGAAAATACGAAGATGATGTTCCATTAGCGACCAAAAAACGTCG
>JBCCRX010000187.1:0-12418 GCA_039201015.1 Bacteroidota bacterium
AATAACATGTTCTTTTTGTCTTAGCACAAAAAGCACCAAAAAAGCCAAGACTGAATTTCTTTTTTAGCGTTGCAAAAGCACCAAAAAGACTAAACAAAATAAACTCGCCCTAAGTATTGTTTTTCAAGCTTTTATTCACGGACTGGGCCAAGCTTCAGCTCTGTTTAACAACTTGTTTTGGCTCATACAGTATTTTGTTTTTAACGCCTTTTTGGCACTTTTTTCTCTAAAAGAAATGAGGTCGATTTTGATAATTCCTCAAAAAAATTCAGAGAACCATAAAAATTAAAGCTCCTGAAATCTCTCAACAAGTATGTCTAATAAATCTGTGTTTCCGTCCGAAGAAAAAAACTTGAGCATACTTGTTGAACGATTTTTGAGCTTTACCCAGCATTGCTTTGAGCTAGATGTCAAAAATTTCAGTACTTCGTACGCACCTAATAGTCAATAGCCAACAATTGAAGAAATGAAAGTTTTAGTACTCGATAATTACGACAGTTTCACTTATAATTTAGTGCAGTACATCCAAGAGATATTAGAGAAAAATGTGGACGTTTTTCGTAACGATCAAATCAGCTTGGATGCGGTGAACGCATACGATGTCATCATCCTTTCTCCTGGACCAGGTGTTCCAGAAGAAGCAGGCATTATGCCAAAACTGATCGAACGTTACGCGAGCAGTAAAAAGATACTTGGTGTTTGTCTGGGGCATCAAGCAATAGGAGAAGCTTTTGGGGGGGAATTGCACAACTTAGCAGAAGTGCTGCACGGCATAGAAACGCCCATTTCAATCAAAGACCAAGAAGAAGTGCTTTTTCAAGACCTTCCCGATCATTTTATTGGCGGACGCTATCATTCTTGGGTCGTCAAAAAAGAAAATCTACCCAAAGATTTTATCGTCACTGCAGAAGATGATGCGGGTGTAATTATGGGCATTCGACACAAAGAACATGATGTGCGAGGCGTACAATTTCATCCTGAATCCATTATGACTCAGCACGGTATGAAAATGCTTGAAAACTATTTGAATTATTGTAAGGACGAGATTGAAAATACAAGTTTAGGTGTAAATCCTTAGGTGTAAAATTCTTGCAGTCAATTGGTTTTTTGAAGAAAAATGCAAGCGAGTTAAAATACGAGTAATGATACCAATACCACATTCTTGGGCACTGATAAATAAGTCCAAAGTGGCAAAAGACCTATCACCTGTCAAGTAAACAGGGCATCCTAGCTGACAGATAATTTGCATGACGCTATCGGTTAACTTCTTTACCCTTTTACCTTGCTTGCCCGATTCCAACTCCTCAATCTTGAGTATTTTTTACTCAACTCCTTAATCACTTTACACTGCTTATGAAGGCTTCGTACTGAGCCTTCATAGTCCTTGAGCCCATCCAGCTTCTTTTGCTGCTCCAAACTCAGATCAGTATTTGGATTTTCCTCGTCTCGTTTCCTGCGAGGCGGTCAATTAATCCGCTTTAAAAATGACGGCTTGGTGGGAAATCAAATCTGTGTATAGGGCTTAAGTTGACAACATTCATCTCACTTACTCTACTTCGTCTTCCGCTTTCCTTTCTTCCTTTTCTTGTTCTTACCCTTTTTCATATCTTCCACAGGTACTTCATCAAGTGCTTGGTAGTCGCCGATAGCAATTAAATTAGTGAACAAACGATAAGCACCAGGCACGCCCGCAGGCAGTTCTCTGAACCAAGAATAGCCTGTATAAATGTAGTGTCCTTCACCGTATTCTGCGACTAGCAGTCCACCGTCGCGGGCGGGTTCGCCTTTGTCATTGCTGGAAAGAATGGCAGTGTAGTTTTCATCCCATTCATTTGGGAAATATAAACCGCGCTCTTGCACCCAATTCTCGAAATCTTTATCGGTGATTTTATTCGGAAAATTCAAAACAGGATGCTCTGGTACTAGCATCCGAATTTCAGCATCTTCCATAGAAACGCGATCCCTGGACAATTTCAGTGGATAAGGTCCTAGCTTTTCGTTCGGTACACTTTTGCGACGCGTCGTATTGTACTGAACGATCATTGTGCCGCCTTGCTCGACATATTGCATCAATTTGGGTTGGTAAAATTTCAGACGATCTACGGTATTGTAAGCGCGAACACCAAGGATAATGGCATCGTATTTTTTAAGGTTTGCTACGTCCATGTCTTTATCATCCAGTAAATCTACTTGATAGCCAATCTGCTCTAAGCTATTCGGAATTTCGTCGCCCGCTCCCATAATATAGCCAATGCGCTCTCCTGTTTTTTGTATTTCAATTTTTACCACTTTTGCCGAAGCATCCATCAATACCGTTTGCGTAGGAATGTGCTCGTATTCCATGACGACGGCAGATTGTGTGTAGCTTTTGTCTCCTATCGTCACCATCGGTACAATGAAATTTTCGCTTTGCTCATCAGGTGGCGTTAATTGGAAAGTGGTCTTAAATTCTTCTCCTTTTAGTTTCAAATCAAAAGCTACCGAATCAGGTGTGACGGTCCAGCCTTCTGGATGACACAACTGGAGGCTGCCCTGTACATCGGATTTTCCTGCTTTCACCAAAACTTTCACAACTTGCGCCTGACTGTCCGCAAAGACGTAAACTTTATTATCTAAACTCGCAAAAACGGGCGGCGTAATTTCAAAAGGCTGATAGACTTCTCCGTCCACGGGATCGTTGCGTTTGTAAACGACGCTTTTTTCAATCGTCATCGGTCTGCCTTCGATTTCTATTTCAAAACTGATTTTCAAATCTTTTTCCTTCTGCGGTTTTCCAATCAAAGATTGATCGCTCACAGTGTACATGCCCAATTCTGCTTTTTCGTTTAGCCAATAAGCATTGGTGTAGTTAATGTCTTTTGGTAGGCTGATGTTTTTGTAGAATTGGTATTTTTGATTGTTGTCCATTGTTAAACTAGTCGTTGTGTCCATGCCTATAGGATGAATCTGGTAGGACTTCAAAATGACTTTAGCATCAGAACGTTTGATGGCTTCAATGGCAATTTCGATAGCTGAATTGGGCGTTGCAGAAGGATCGTCAGCTACTGCTTCTAAATACAAACCCGTGCAAGCAACAATGATTTCTTCAATTTCCTTGCTCTTCACGCGCTTCCAATAGGAATCTTCCAAAGACATTATCATCTTTTGCGCCAACAATAGATTGGGAATGCTCATTGCTGGATTGGTAAAATCGAACTTTTCTTGTACCGTTTTTAGCATTGAACCAATGGCGGCACCGTCTTTCACGCGTGTCCAAGTCGTATTGATGCCCGCAAACAAATCCTCGCGATCTTCTGGCATATCTCCTTTTATCAATTCCAAGTATTCTGACTCCGAGCCGCGCGTCCCCGTTGAGCCAAAGCCTTGACTTTTGTGCATACTGCGACTGGCCGCCGCAATTTCCGTATTGGATTTTCCGCGCAAGGGATAATAAACGCCCGCATCCACACTCATCATTTTCGATTTATCTGCTTCCATGAATTTTTCTCGACTGCCATAAAACCACCATGAAGTATTGAAAAAGACCCGCCTAGGCTGCCAAGTATCTACGTGCTCTAGTTGTTCTGGATAAATCTTCGGATCGCCCGTCAAATCAAAAGCTTCTACGGAAAGCATGGCGGAGGAAGTGTGATGTCCGTGCGTGCGGCCTGGCGTTCGGTGATCGAAACGATTGACGATGATATCGGGTTGAAAATTTCGAATAACCCAAACCACATCGCTGAGCACTTCATCTTTATTCCAAATCGCTAAGGTTTCATCAGGATGCTTGGAGTAGCCAAAATCATTAGCGCGGGAGAAAAACTGCTGTCCGCCGTCTGTCCTGCGTGCTTCAAGCAACTCTTGGGTACGAATAACACCCAAAAGCTCTCTAATTTCAGAACCAATCAGGTTTTGCCCACCGTCGCCTCTTGTTAAAGAAAGATAAGCGGTGTTGGCTTTCAATTCATTGGCGAGATAAGCAATCAAACGGGTATTTTCATCGTCTGGATGTGCAGCGATGTAAAGCGCGGAACCGAGGAAGTTCAACTTTTCTATGCCTTCGTAAATGTCTGTAGCCGTCCATTTCTTAGGGGCTTGGGCGCTTAGTAAGTGACTGAAAAATAAAGCAATCGCAAGGAATAAAAAACGCATAAATCGTGAAAGTTTATGATATTGCTATTGTTTTGCCCATGCTTCAAAGGAGCAGCAAAACAAGAGGAAAGACCAACAAATATAAGAATGAAAAAGGGAGTAGAAAGTTTATTGGGAGGTGATTAACAAGTGGAATGTCGTCAGAGCTTAGGTTGATAATATTCGATTAACTATTGGTTCTAGATTTGACAAATTTATGCCACCACCTAATTTCAAGGAGAACTACTCACCGAGGAGATAAAGAAATGCTATTTTACTAAACCTTCGAGATTGAGCAAATCAAAAGAGATGATTTGCTCAATTTTAAAATTTAGATAAATCTAGGTTGCGACATTTCGAGAGGTATTCTATCTTGTGATTAAATAAACAAATACATCATAAGTAGTTCTACCTATTTGTTTAAGCTGTTTATTTGTTTAAATTGTTTATAATGAACACTTTACACAAGTTTATTGCCTAAATAATTAGGTAAACCTACTTAAGTATTTCTACCTATTTGTTTTAAGCTGTTTATTTGTTTAAATTGTTTATAATGAACACTTTGCACAGGTTTATTGCCCAAATAATTAGGTAGAAGTACTTAAAACATTGCGCTATGAAAAACGCTACCACCTATCTATTCTTACTTATACTTTTCCTATTTCAATATTGTCAAGTACCACCCACATTACCCACCGCATCCGAATTGCCACTCCCTACGAATGGAGAGACAGAAAAAGCAGACTATCATGAAGAAGGAGCAGGCAAAGGCGATGCTCGACGTGCTTGGAATGCCCTAAAGCACAAAGCGGCACCTGGTACAGATTGGCAGGCAATTGAGCGATCAAATGCCAGCAAAGCCTATCTAACAAGGCAAAAATTGCTACGCACTGGTCAACCAAAAAGTGCTGTAGAGACGCTCGCCAATGGCAATCTCACAGGAGAATGGCTAGAAAGAGGAAGCAACAACCAAGCGGGAAGTTTGAGGGAAATGGACTACGATGCTACCAATGAGCAAATCTACGGTGTATCGGATGGTGGAACAGTTTGGCGCGGCAATTTAGACGGAACAAGCTGGACAGCTCTTAATGAAGATTTTCAGTTTCATCCTCACATCCTAAACATCATTCCCAATGGAAATGGCACAAATAGAATCATCGCCTCGCTCGGAAAAGTTATCCATTATTCCGATGATGAAGGACAAACTTGGATGCCTTCCACGGGTTTCAATTTTTACGACGGCTGGGGCAGTCCCAAGCGCATGTACGCGCTAAATGACAATCAGAGCCTTTACTATTTGGTGCAGACTTGGAACAATTCGCCTTGGGGCGCAGCAGTTTGGCTTTTTTATTCCAATAACAAAGGAGCAAGTTTCCAAAGAATAGCCGCTTACCAACAAATAGAAGATAGACGCATTGATATATGGTCGCCTTACGATAGTGACAAAGCCTATTTGATCGCCAATGGCTCGGATTTATACGAATTAAATGGGGCAACGGTCAATTTACTCAATTCCAATACAGATATTCCAACGACTTCCAATATTAGTTTTGGTGGCTCGGTCAATGGCAGCACGACTACTTTTTACGCATTAATTGACGACACCAATGTCTATCGCTCGACCAATAATGGCGCGAACTGGACTATGCTGGGAAGTACGCCCGTGAATGCTTGGTTCGTCGGTTTGCATGTTTCTCCATTCAATAGCAATCGCCTTTACATCGGAGCGGTGGATTGCTATCGAAGCTACGACAGCGGCGCAAACTGGACAATGGTCAATAGCTGGGGAGAATATTACGGTAATTTGGATAAGCTCCACGCTGATATTATGGATTTGAAGTCTTTCAAAAAAACCGATGGGACAGAATTTACGCTTATTGCGAATCATGGCGGCATCCATGTCTCTTACGATGATCTCCTAACGACGACCAATATCGGACGAGCAGGATTGAATATTAGTCAATATTACGATGTGCGCACCCAACCCAATGATGTCACTTTCTTTTATGCGGGTTCACAAGATCAAGGACACCAACGAGCAGCTACTGCGGTGAATGAAGATATTGCTGACTTTGAGCAAGTGATTAGTGGTGACTACGGGCAAATGGCTTTTTCTAAGAATGGCGAAAACTTCTGGACGGTCTATCCTGGCGGCGATGTGAGTTATTACGAAAACCCACAAACTGAGGGACAAAATGCTACTTACAGTTTAGGCGGCACACATCGACCCGTTGTGGGTTGGATCAATCCTACCTCAGAGCATATTGATCCTTCACTCAATAAAATCTATATAGCTGGTGGAAACATCAATGGTGGAGACGGTTCTTATTTAGTCGAATTGACCGCTACGGAAAATGCGCCTTATCAAATTACTGCTAATCAAATCAATTACGACTTTCGAGCCAATTCTAACGATGCCACTTCTACCATTTCTGCTATTGAAACCTCTGATATAGATACTGATCGAATATACGTTGCTACGAGCGACGGTACTTTCTTTTACAGCTCCAATGCAGGAAGTACTTGGTCAAAAACCAGCAATTTTAGCGGACCGAGCGAGTCTTGGATTACACCAACAAGCATCTATGCTTCCAAATTGACTTCTAATCTCTTGTGGTTTGGTGGCAGTGGTTATTCCAACCCTGGCGTTTACAAATCTACCAATGGTGGACAAACTTTCGCGCCCATGTCTAATGGTTTGCCTAGTACAGTCGTCAATGAATTGGTGGCCAATGATGAGGAGACGATGTTGTTTGCAGCTACCGATGCAGGACCTTATGTCTATGTAGTAGCAGAAAATACTTGGTACAATATTCTTGGCATGTACGCTCCTTTGCAAACTTATCAGTCCGTAGAATATATCGCTGGACTAGATGTCATTCGATTTGGAACTTATGGTCGTGGAATTTGGGATTTCAAATTATCTTGTACAAGGAGTACTTTTTACGCAGATAAGGACGGGGACGGATATGGCGATCCCAATGTCATGATACAAGCCTGCTCTGCACCTGTGAGTTATGTTGCTAATAATTTGGATTGTGAAGACCGAGATGCCAATGCTTATCCAGGCACCTCCAATGCTGAAATTTGTGATGGATTGGACAACAATTGTGATGGTCAGATAGATGAGGGATTTGCGGTCTCCTGTGGCAGTTACTGCGAACCTAGCCACTTCGGCGGAATAAATGACTACATCACAAAAGTACAAATCAGTGCAATAGACAATAGCAGCAGTAGCTACACAAGTACTATCAATGGCTATAGCGATTTCAGTACCGTAGCGACTGATGTACTAGCAGGAGAAACCTATCCGTTGACGATAACACCTAATTACAGTTGGCCAGAATCCAGGCTGGGCGTTTGGATCGATTGGAATAAAGATTTGGTTTTTCAAGCAAATGAGAGAGTAGCGGCACTTACAGGACAAGGTCCTTGGAGCATGGATGTGCTAGTACCAAATGATGCTTTTGTTGGTCCAGTGAGGATGAGAATTCGGCAGCAATACGGCCCAAATTACGATCCAAATCCTTGCGATGCCGCCTACAGCAGCGGAGAAACGGAAGATTACACGCTCAATGTCCTATCCAATGCGAACGCTTGTGACGATGTGCATTTAGCTATTGATGATATTCCTGTTGCTGCGAAGACCTACAAGGCAGAACAAACGATTACTTCCACAGGCACGATAGCAGAGAATACCACAGTTATCTATCAAGCAGGTACAAGTATTACATTGGATGAAAATTTTCATGCAGAAGATGGCAGCAGTTTTAGGGCTATCATTCAAGATTGTGGACTAGCTATTCCTATAGAAAAGGAACAAGCAATCGAAAACCGAAGTATCAATGCGTCGCCTTTAGTATGGCGCATTTTTCCAAATCCAATGAGCGATCAGGCGCATTTACAATTTGAATTGACAGAGCAGCAAAACGTGCAAATCGATCTTTTTGATAGCAATGGACGACGCGTGCAAGAGTTGAAAGCCAATGCGCACTTGGCAGCGAGTCAGCATCAAATTCCTTTAAACGTAGCACATCTGGAAAGTGGTATTTACTTTGTGCGAATGCAAGTGGGGCAGCAAAAGCAGGTGAAGCAAATTGTGGTACAGTAGTAGCTATTTCTACAACGCATCTATTTTTATCTTATTCACTCATGTTACGCAAAATACCAATATTGCAAATGACACAAAGTGTTACTTGTTTACAAATCGTCGGGTGTCAGCCTAAGGCGGACAGGTCGAAGCCACTCTAATTCAAAACACGGTAGCTTTGACAAGCTACTAGATTTCTCGCACTAAAACACACTAGTGCGTAACATCAGTTATTCATTTTACAGTCCAGCAAAACTATGCTTGAACTCAATTATAAATCCTTTGGACAAGGCGAAGCGGTCATTATTTTACATGGATTGTTCGGCACTTTGGACAATTGGCAAAGCATTGCAAAAAAGCTCGCAGAGGAATACTACGTATTTCTAATCGACCAGCGCAATCACGGTCGTTCGCCGCACGTCGTAGGCTTGAGTTATCCTTTGATGGCAAATGATTTGCACGATTTCATGTCGCAAAACTGGATTCATCGTGCGCATGTCATTGGTCATTCAATGGGTGGAAAAACGGCGATGCAATTTGCGCTGGACTATCCCGATATGCTTGAAAAATTGGTGGTTGTGGATATTGCACCGAAGGCTTACGAAGGTGGACATGAACTGATTTTAAACGCGCTGGAGGCTTTGCAATTGATTCAAATTCAAAATCGGAAAATGGCAGAAAAAGAACTGTTCAATTTGGGGATCGTGGATTTGGGCGTTCGACAATTTCTACTGAAAAATTTGACCAGAAACAAAACGGGCGGCTATCGCTGGAAGATGAATTTAGCAGAAATCTCGAAGCACTACCAAAACATTCTCGCCAATATTGAAAGCCAAGAGCAGTTCGATGGAGCAACGCTTTTCATCAGAGGCGAACAATCCGATTATATTTTAGACAGCGACGAAACGATCTTAAAGCAATATTTCCCCCATTCAAAACTCAGCACCGTCAAGGATGCAGGACATTGGGTGCACGCATCACAGCCCGTAGCATTGTTGGATTTACTTTTTGAGTTTTTGGATGACTAGCACCCGAAGTTATCTTCTTGAAACGAGCACTTATTTTGAACGAAATAACCAAACTATTTTGAACGATCTGGATTAGTATCCGCTTGGAAAGTACCTTCACTTTTGCAGTGTGACGCAATTTCGCGTCCGAATCAAAACACTGTAAATGATGAAAAGAATATACTTGTTTTCCATTGTGATGCTGATGAATGTTTTTTCTTATGGGCAAGTAGAAGGTCATCTAGCCATAGCTCCTATTATTGGATATAATGCTAATGGCGTACCTTCTTTGAGTATAGGGACGGCTATAGGACACCTCGACGGATACTACTCTGCTTATGGAACGGGCTTGACGATAGAAGGACTGATTCCATTGAAAAAGAATGAACCTTGGGGGATGAAGTTTGGGCTGAGAAAGTTTTGCGCCTCTCTTGAGGGATTCGGCATTGATTTGTCTTTGGATATGATTCGCTATCAGCTTAATAACGACAAGGAATGGCATCTATCACCGAGTATAGGCTGGACACTAATAGGTTTTTTAAATTTGAAATACGCTTATTCTGCGCCTCTTATGAATGCAGAGGGCATAAATATTTCTAGGCATCAATTTACCACCCAAATTTTTATTCCTATCGTCGTCAAGCCATGGAGAGACATATTCGCTTCAAAAAGGAAAGATAAATAATTTTGAAACATAGAGTATGATTGATTCATTATTGACGGTCAATGGTTTATAAAGAGAAATTGTATTCTACTGAGCAATAATTTTCTTTAATGTGTAAGTCGCTGATTACACGTATGTTCAATTTGAATCGGCATCGAACCGATTCAAATTGAAGGGTTTTCTAAAGGGAACAGAGAGAATTTTTGGAAAAAATTCTCTCTGTTCCCTTTAGAAAACCCTAATCAGATCTTGCTGGCTCAATGCCAGCAAGATCTGAAACTAAGTCATATATGGACAAGATAGTCGTAATCTATATTTTATTTATACATTACGAAAAATTATCGTTCAATAGAATAGAGAAATTGAGTACAATCAGCAATTTCTAATGTGGAAGATTTTACCAATCAAGGAGCGAGAAATGTCATTTTTGAGTCCAAATTTGATAATTATGATAGTATATTAGGGCAAAAAATGACATTTCTAAATCCTAAATAAGAAATTGCTAAAATACAATACGATTGGTCAAATTTCAAAAATTTGACAAATTTGCATTTGCACAAAAAATTGATTAGTAGCCACTTAGTTTCTTAGATAGGCTTCCTTTCTAAGGTTGTAAACAAGTCCTAAGTTTTCCTAATGACGGGTATCAAGGCTTGAGTTTTACAGCACCAGAATTATAGCCTCTTAGTAAAAAGAATCATGACGTATCAAGGCCAAGCTCAATACTTTGTATTCTTCTTGACCGCCTCACCATATACGCCTTGTATGTTTGTGCAAACAAAAAGAGAGGCTGTTGTTTCTTTTGTGGTTCAAAAATTGCACGAACTCTTCAATCAGATATTTTAGCATACAGCGTTAAAATTAACACGGATTAGTCATGTTAAAGGGAAAAAAAATCGTTCTGGGAATCTGCGGAAGCATCGCCGCCTACAAAGCCGCTTTCTTGACCCGTTTGCTGACAAAAGCAGGTGCGGAAGTGCAAGTCATCATGACTGAAGCGGCAAAAGATTTCATCCGTCCTTTGACTTTGGCGACCTTGTCTGGTCGAGAAGTATATAGCACCGTCAGTTCGGGAGCAGCTTGGAACAATCATGTAGAGTTGGGGCTCTGGGCGGATGCGATTGTAATTGCACCGATCACTGCGACCACTCTAGGTAAACTAGCGAACGGAATATGTGATAGTATGCTGGCAGCCGTATATCTTTCTGCAAAATGTCCCGTTTTTTTCGCGCCCGCCATGGATTTGGACATGTGGAAACATCCCGCAACTCAAAACAACGTGCAACGTTTGCAAGCCTACGGCAATCACCTGATTCCTGTGGGTTATGGAGAATTAGCAAGTGGTTTGGTTGGGGAAGGGCGATTGGCGGAAGCCGACGAAATTATTGCATTTCTGAACAATTTTTTCCAACAAAAAACAGATTTAGAAGGGAAGCATTTTTTGGTGACGGCTGGTCCGACTCAAGAAGCCATTGATCCCGTTCGTTTCTTGGGCAATCGTTCTTCTGGAAAAATGGGCGTAGCCATTGCGGAAGAAATTGCCAATCGAGGCGCAACGGTAGAATTGATTTTAGGTCCAAGTAAATTATCTCCCCAACACACAAATATCAAGCTACATCGCGTAGAAAGTGCTGCTGAAATGTACGAATTGGCGATCAAGTACTATACCGATTGTGAAGGAGCAGTTTTGGCGGCTGCGGTAGCCGATTATCGTCCAAAAATGGTAGCAACACAAAAAATCAAGAAAAGTGGCGAAGGCTTGCTTTTGGAATTGGAGCGTACTCAAGATATTGCCAAACAGCTAGGAAATACAAAAACCCCCAATCAAATTTTAATTGGTTTTGCTTTAGAAACAAACAATGAACTGGAAAATGCAGCTTCCAAATTGCGGCGCAAAAATTTTGATTTCATTGTACTTAATTCCTTGAAAGAAGAAGGTGCAGGTTTTGCGCACAACACCAATAAAATTACGATTCTGCACAAGGATGAACGCACCTTGTCCTTTGAGTTGAAATCGAAAAAAGCAGTGGCAAAGGATATTGTGGATGAAATGGTAAAATTGATATGAACTATTCAGAGTGCAGAGGTCAGAAGTCAGAAAAGAGCGGACGGATACTTGGCTAAGCTAGATTTACTAAATTCTAAAAATTTAGCAAATCGCTCCTTTTGATTTGCTAAATCTCAAAGATTTAGTAAATCTACACTCTAAAAATCAGCCAAGTTAAACTTAGACGATCATAGGTAAATGCTTTTAACTTCAAGTACAACCTCAACCTCAACCTCAAAAAAATAAAAACCAAAGCACTAAATACTTGCACCTATTTGTTTAAGCTGTTTATTTGTTTAAATTGTTTATAATGAACACTTTACACAAGTTTATTACCTGAATAATTAGGTAAAAATACTTAAGTAGGCGGACAATTTTAAGTCACGTTTAGCGCGCCATCGCCTCACGCCTAAGGCGGACACGGTAAGGCGGACACAGTTCGGCTCGGCGCGCAGAGGAGGTTTGGAGGGCAGACAAAATATAAGATGTTGTAAAACAAC
>JBCCRX010000188.1:0-12416 GCA_039201015.1 Bacteroidota bacterium
ATTTTCTTTTTTGTTTATCGCGCCTGATGCGTGAGGCGCGATAAACAGGCATATTCGTTTGCACAAATTTATCCTGTTTGCAGTATAGATAATTTTTATTCGTGCATTCGTGGCAAAAAATATTTTATAAGAAGACCCTAAGTACCCAGATTTTTAAGAATTATCACGAACTAATACAAGTTGCGAAGAGGGAAGATAGCCTGTGTTACCTGACCGATGAGCAAGGCAGTAGTAGTTTGGGAGAAAATTAAAAATGAGTAGATTATTTTTTACCTATTCCTTGACTATGATGATTTAGGAACTTGAAAAAATTAAACAGATGAAATACACACACAATTTATTCTCTCTACTATGTTTACTCATTTCTGCTACAGCCATACAGGCGCAACAACTCAAAGTCACTGGTGGCAATCTCAAAGTGAACAATAGCAGTTTAGTGCTGCAAGATATGAATTTGGTCAATGATGGTACGCTTTCCTCTACCAATGGCAATGTCGTTTTCACTGGAACGACAAACAGCACCATCACTGGAATCTCTAGTTCTACCTTTGATACCCTCACTGTCAATAAATCAAGTGGTGAAGTGCAATTGGAACAAGATGTGATAATTGGTACTCACCTGGAATTGCAAAATGGGAACTTGGATTTACAAGCCTCTGATGTAAATATGGCGGATCCTTCTAGTATTGGTGGAGCAAGTACGAATAGCTACGTACAAACCAGCAGTACGGGTACGCTCTCTCGCCCCCTTGCCGATGCAGATGTCACCTATCCTGTAGGCAACAGTAGCTATAATCCAGTCATTTTGAACAATGATGGCGGCACGGCTGATTTTTACAATGTCCGAGTACGTGATGAACTCTTGGAAGAGGGCAGTAATGGTGTGCAAGTGGACGAATACGGTGTGAACAGGACTTGGGAAATTGGAGAAATGACGTCTGGTGGTTCTAATTTAGAGGTGACGCTCACTTGGGATGCAGCGGATGAAATTGGTACGACGGGTAGTGACTACGTACAAGCTAATTACAATGCTGGTGAATGGAATGCAGTGGCTTCGGGTGCAGCGGGTAGCACTTTCGGCTTAAATAGTTTGAGCTCAAATGACAATGCCAATCTAGGGGAATATGCAATCTTTGAAGATCGTAGTCCACTCACCGATAGCTACATCTGTAATGACAATGGTGCACTAGACGTACCTGGCACATTGAGTGCAACGGAAAACTATCACGCTGGTACGGTTTTGACTTCGGATGCCCTCTTGTCACCAAGTGCAAGTATTCTTTACACTGCAGGCAGCGAAATCCAATTGCAAACAGACTTTGAAGTACAGAACGGTGCGTATTTTCATGCTTTCATTGCCAATTGTAATTTCACAACCGTCAATAGTGCAGAAGCGAGAAGCGAAGAAGAAACTATTTTATTATCAAATACATTATTACACGAGTTGCAAGTAGAAGTATTTCCCAATCCATTTAATCGTGAAACCAATATTAAATTCTTTCTGCCAGAAACAGATCAAGTACAGTTGATGATTAGTGATTTGAATGGTCGAATGATCAAGACCAAAGAAAGTGGTGAAGTAGGTCAGGGTTGGCAACAAACCACTTTTGATGCAGGGAATCTGCCAAGTGGCAGTTACTTATTAATTGTGCGTAGCAATGGGCAGCAGGTGGTGAAGCACTTGGTGGTGCAGGAGTAAGACAAGGGCAAAGAATTAGTGCTGAGGTGAAGTGATTAATGTGGTTGCTTCGCCTCTTTTTGCTTGGGATATAAAGTATCCATTGTCAAATTAATACGTTTGATTAGTTTCATTCATTTTCCATTCTCTCTATTTGGCAAACATATTACTAGCCTCGAAGCAATTCCTTATGATGTTTTTTCTTGCTTGATAAAATCTAATACCCGCCTATGATTGGTGAATACCAAAAAAAAGTCCTCCGTACTGCACATTACTACACTTTAGGAGAAATACATACCGAAACACGATATTTCGTTCTGGCATGTCATGGTTATGCACAACTGGCAAAACACTTCATTCGGCGGTTCGATATTTTAATGAACGATGACACCTTCATACTCGCCCCAGAAGGTTTGTCGCGTTTTTACTGGAAAGGACTGACAGGCGAAGTGGCAGCTTCTTGGATGACCAAAGAAGATCGTTTGGATGAAATTGAGGACTACTGTAATTACTTACAATCTTTATACGAACAATACATCCCACAGCTTCCAGAAAAAGTGCGTATTATTCTGTTTGGCTTTTCGCAAGGTTGTGCCACGCAGTGTCGTTGGATCATGGAAAAAATGCCGCACTTTCACGACCTCATTCTTTGGGCAGGTGCCGTTCCAGAAGACCTAGACTATCGACCCAAAAAGCATTATTTCAAAGATAAAAATCTGCATTGGGTGTACGGAACCGAAGATTCATTTCTGACACCAAAACGTATTTTGATGCACCAAGAACTACTAAAGGTCAATGAATTGGACTTTGAAATCCATACTTTTGAGGGAAAGCATGAAGTGGAAAGATCGGTGCTCAAAGAACTATATCAAAACATGATTGATGGGTAGCTGTTTGCTTCCTGCTCGATTTTGCTAATAAGATAAAAGAATCATTACTGATGTTACGCAAAACACCAAATCGCAAATGACACAAAGTGCCACTTGTTTACAAATCGTCGGGTGTCATCCTCACGCCTCACGCCTGAGGCGGACACGGTAAGGCGGACAAGTCGAAGCCACTCTAATTCAAAACACGCCAATCTCAGAGATTAGCGAATAATATAGACTAAGAGCTTGTTTGGATTTTGATCTTTGTGTTGAAAAAGAGCCGTTTGCAGACCGATTATTAATTTCCAAACAAGCTCTAAGGTACTATTTGCGTAACATGATTCATCAGTTAAAATACCACCTCATCCCAATATTCATTCCTGAGAAGGCATAATGCTGCTCAAAATTTAAGTTCTTGCTGGTAACAGGATGAAGAAAATCGCGATGGTAGAGCTGGAAAGACAATTGGGTGGTGGGCGAGATAGCATAGTCTATTCCAGCACCTAATTGCCAAGCCAAACCGAGATGGGAGCGGTAGATACCACGTTCGCGAATGACATTGGTTTCTAATAGAGCATTGTTTTCCAAAAAACGACCTTCAAAAGTATGCTGGAAATTGAAGATAGCTCCTCCACTGATGCGCCAGCCCAAACGCTTATTTCTTTGTTGGTAATGAAGGAGCATCGGAATATTGTAGAGCGTGAAGCGGTTGTAATTGCGAACCGAACGGGTCACCGTTTCTACAGCAGCTAATTCGCCCGCTAAGTATTGTTTTTGGTTCTGATCATCGAAATAAAAGTAAGCGGAATCACTTTGAATATTAAAACTGCTTTGACGGCTGCTTTGCCAATCCAATCGCTCGGTCAATTGTTGCCGTTCGAGCCCAAATTGAAAAGACCAGTTTTTATGAAACTTCAAGTCTAGTAAGATGCCCATTTCTATGCTCTCCAAAGGCTGTTCGTATTGGAGGCGATTTTTGATTTGTTCGGTAGCAGATTCATGCAGTGCGATAAATTTACGATGAGGAAAAGAAATACCGATATAAGGACTGATACCAACTTTGGGGTAGTGATTTTCTGTTTCTTTTTTTACAATCTTGACTGCTTCGTAAAGGAGCGGCTGATCTGGAATCTTATCAATGGCAATAGATTGCTGAAATGGTGAACGCAAGTAAAATTGCACAACTGCTCCAGAAGTTGTTGGCAATGGCGCAATAGGTAGTTTTGGAAGTTGTTCTAAAGTTTCGTACCCAACGACTGCTTTTGTATTTGTGAAAGCAAGATTTGTTTCTTGTCTTATCTTTTCGCGCTGCTTCAAATCCTGCTTTGTATCTGAATCAAAACGGACGCTATTAGCTTGATCTTCAGGAGGTATGGCTATTCTTTTTATTTGACTTTGCTCTTTATCTACAATAGAAGGCAACATTTTTTCTTGTGCCGCAATAGCTGTTCGATCTTTTCTAGCAATCTGCTCGTCATTGAACTTCCCAAACAGGTAATAAACAGAGCTCAACAATAGCAATGTTCCAAGGAGAAAATAGACCACCAGAAAAGGTCGTCTCTTTTTTGGCTCAGGAAGTTGTTGCTCGATGGCTTCCCAAAGTGCTTCTTCTTCCCATTGAACTTCGTAGCCCATCAGAGAACGCTTGATGAACTGTTCCCAATTATTTGGTAAAATCTTTCGCATGTTCTAATGAGTTTTGCTCTGTGATAAATTTTTGAAGCAGTTTTTTGGCTCTAGTTAATTGGGAGCGAGAAGTACTGGTGTTGATGCCTAGCTCTTTTGCGATTTCTTGATGTGTGTAGCCCTCTACTACAAACAAAACAAATACCAAACGATAGCCGTCTGGTAATTTTCGGAGCAATTTGAGAATATCCTCTGCCTGCAATTTATCCAGTGCATCTGGTGAAGCTTCTAGCTCTTCACTAAAATCTGCTTCCCAAGTAGCGTATTTCTGCTGCTTGCGATAAAGCTGTAAGGCTTCGTTGATAACGATTCGGCTTAGCCAACTTTCAAAAGTTCCTTTACGTGCCTTGTAGCTTTTAATTTTTGTGAAAACTTTGACGAAAGCATTCTGTACAATATCTTTTGCTTCGTGTTCGTCGCGAGCATAGCGCAGACTGATACGAGAAGCAAGCTGGACGTATTGCAGATAAAGTGTTTTCTGGCAACTTCTGTCCTGCTTTTTACACCCCTCTATCAGCCTTGCTATGGTCATAATGAACGAACTATAAGGAAAATAATATAGTTTTACTGCCACAAAGAGCGGCAATATTTCAGATAACGAACGCTACGTATTTCACTGTTGTATTCTAAAACTTCCTGCCACTGCTTCTATTACTTGTGTCTCTTCATTGAGTGCCTGCCCCTCAAATGTTCCTTCAATTAAATCCCTCTGATAAGTCGTCACTGTGAGCGTGATAGCAGTTCCATTGCGTGCTCTACTGCCTCCAATGAAAGCTACATCCTCATCAAAATAAACAAAGGTATTGGCGTCAAAAGTCCCAGTGGATGCACCAGCGAAATAGACCGTCAAACCCGTCCGACGATTTTGTGGATAAATATAATTCAGACCAGTAGCACTCTCCCTAGCATTGGGTAAGAAAGTGTGTGCCGCATTATTGGTGTAGTCGATGCCGTTGGCGGTCAATTCAATAATAGAGGAGCCCGAAGTGCAGACTGTGATTGGGTCAAGCACAACCGCACCGCTCATACTAACAACATCTATAGCGTCGCTCACATTTTGGAAATTTTCATCGTAAGCGAATACGTTAACGCCTCTGTTTCCCGTACAAGTGGTGATATCCAAGCTGAAATTACCTGAACCATCCGCTACGACTTGCTTTGCACCATTGCCAGAAGTGACCGCTACAATTCCATTGGCAAGGGGCATTCCATTACAATCTATTAGCTGTCCAGAGATGTTAATTGTTGGATTCTCAATACTTTCAATGACAATTTCTCCCAAATCCTGATTCTCTGTGAACGAGCCAATAGCTGCTCGGTATTCTTCTTGCACACATATAACATCAACGACGACTAAGCTTACATCTGTATCAAGGGGAGCAGCCAGACGAAATCTTCCATTGGCATTCGTAGTAGCGTAACTGATGCGACCCGTTTCGTCTTCTAAAAGCACATATTTTCTGGCTTGTAGTTCACCCGTTTCATCTACGATCGTTCCTGTCAAGGAAATAAACTCCGTCTCTGATGTAGAGGTCTGCCCCCTTGCCAACATTTCGCTTGGCATCAAAACGGTAGTCATATTAGTATTAGCAGAAGGGCTTTCTAGTACATCCATTGCCGTTACAAAACCCTCTTTGCTCGCTCTCACGTAAGTGTCTTGATCCTGCTTTACGGCAGTTTGCATCTCGTATTTTCCGTCTCGGTCGGTAGTTGTACTTTCCAGAATGATTCCTTCTTGCATCAAATCCACTTTGACACTCAATACGCCCTCTTCATTTGCATCAACGACACTTCCCAACAATTGTAAGTCGCCGAGTTCCTGCGCATCAGGGATGTTCACATCTACCTCCATAATATCTACGTTCTCCCTACAAGCAGAGAATAAAAAAAGGAGGATACTCCCTGTCATCAATAATTTTCTCATGTTCTTATTTTTTTTGCTGTGAAAAAATTTCAGCCGACTGAACACCCTTAGTATGAAATGGAAGTCCTAAACGCTGCTTGGGTACAATATTTTTTTGCGAAAGCAGCATTTTAAGTCTTTGGTGCATACAATTGATGTAATTACTCAACCTAGGAGGTACACAAATCTCAATAACTTACTTCAAAAGTTTCAATAGATAAAGATTAATGGCAACCCAAAAAATCCGTCAGATCATTTTTTCTGTATGTCCTTTTGAATCTTTCAACAGGCAGAAAACTTTTTAAAACGTATTACAGTGTAATCTAAGTTTATTTAAATTTTTAGAAGCGAGAAAAGCATTAGCTTTTCTTCCTCAAACTTCTCTGCTTAAAAATTGCATAAAACTTTCGTTACAGTGTAGTATTCATTCACATCATATAAAAATATAGTTATGAAAGTTGGACTAATCGTATTACTACTCGCGTACAGTTTCACCCAAAGTACCTTAAAAATTGATTTTGGTAAGGACAAAACGGGGCAATCCTGGCAAGTTATCAATGACGGCGTTATGGGTGGTTTATCCAAGGGAGAAGTCCGTATGAAAGACAACAGCGTTCTATTTGAAGGCAATGTATCGCTGAAAAATTATGGTGGCTTCACTGCTTTTAAAAGTCCTTTTCAAACCATAGACCTTTCCGATTACGAGTACATAAGCATACGTTTGAAGACAAAAGGGCAGCGGCTTGCTTTCACGCTAGAAACAGAGGAAGATTTTTATAAACCTTACTACAAAAAAGCAATTCCTAGTATTTCCGAAGATTGGGAAACGATAAAATTGGAATTGAGCACCTTCAAGGAACTGCAGTTGGGGCAGCAAACAGGCAAAACCCTATCCAAAGAAGAACTAAAAAAAATAGTAAGAATTGGTCTTATTACCAACGAAAAAAAGGAAGGTGCGTTTGAGGTAGAAGTGGATTATATTCTATTTGAGTAGTTGCTGTTGTAATTGTACAAAAAAAGGCAGTTCAGTGATTCCTGAACTGCCTTTGTCGTTAAATTGCTTTTTGAAATAATGGCTTGCTACTACTTGCGATCTTCTCCCGCTGCTTCATCATTCATTTCATAGCCTTTAGCCATGCTCTGAATGCGGTCATTTGCTTGCTCAAAGAATGCATATATTGTGTCTGATTGCTTGGTTAATAATTCATCTTTTTTGATGCTGCGAGCAGTAGAAGACAAATTTTCATTGTTTGGGAACATATCGGCAATGGAAATAAAAATCTCTCTTGCCATATCAGCATGCGTTGTTGCGTAAGGGTCTTTTCTCAGTTGCTTTGCGGTCTTCATAATGCCTACTTTCTCAGTTCCAAATGAAGGTCTGTTCATCATGTCAGAGTCATTGATTGCCTCCAATGCCGTCAAAATTTTGCTCACCCCATTATAAGTGTAATCGTGCGAAATATCCACTAAACCTTTATTGCTACTGACCCACGTATCTAAATCATTGATAGCATTCTGCGCTTTTTTGTCCGTTGTTTTCCAAGTCGCATTGCTGTAAGATTTATTTTTCTTAACATCCTTATTCTGTTTAGGTGTTTCGCGCTCATTCATTGGTTCTCCTATATTGGAGTAAGCAGTTGCTTGCTTTCCTTTCTTGTTCATCTGCTCCTCGCTATTGCTGTTATAGCTTTGTCCTTCCAAATCGTTCAGTTTAATGATAATTGGAAAAACTTCGATCATATTGGTGCGCTGCATACGAGTGTCCATACTTTCTTCCCACAGGAAAAATCTAGCCGCTTTGTCCACTGCGATTTTATCTTCCAAAATATCAAAATAGTCTTTTCTGAGCTTCATCTCATCTATCGCCAATTCCCAATAGTCTTCGATAAAATCAGCGCGATCTTCTTGCTCATTCTCAAAAGAATCATCTTCGGCAATTTCTGCTTTGAAATCTTCTACCAAGTCCAATTTCTTTTCCGTCAAATTGCGTTTCGCTCTCATATAATTTTTGAATACTGGATCAAAAGCAACAGTTTCTTCCTTCGTTAAATTCAAAGCTTCAATCGTCGCGTTTCTATAATCCATTCTTAACTTAGCATCAAAATATTGCTCGTAATCTTCTTGCTCTCTCTCTTCTGTAGAGGTGGTTGTCTGTGCATTTGCAATTGTATATACCATTACAAAAGACAACAATAATGCAAATAACTTTTTCATAAATAATTCAATTTTATCTGTAAAAAATTCCGCTTTCCAATTCGCCAATAGGCAAATCAAAAACATAGTCACCCATCTATACCACAAGAACAAACAATGCTCCAGTAAGCTACTCACAATGAAATTCCAGACCAGTTTTGTTGGAAAGCCTTTTCTAATTAATGTTTCCTAAAAAGAACGGAAATACCCTAGTCGTGTTCGGTGAAAAGCGCGCAAATTTGTTTCACTCACTAATTATCCAATCCCTGTAAATATATTATAAATATTGAAGCCCAATAAAATCAACAATCCTACAATGGCAATGACCGTCGGAATAGGTATATTGTTGATATTGAGTGGAATACGAAAGGGAGCATCCTTTGCTTTTTCATGGTTTATCCGATAACTAATCATCGCAAAATTGACCATCAGGAAGACCAAAAAGATCAATACATTACTGATACTCGCAACGACTTTGAGGTTGCCAATTAAACCAAAAACGATAGCTAAAGCAGTGATCGCGATAATAGAAAAAATAGGCGTACCCGTTGCCTTAGCTACGCTAGTCAATTTTTTCATCCAATTGGCTTTGCTGTCTCTTGCCACATCGTACACCAATCGGCTCGTGCCTAGTATGTTAGAAAGGATCGTTTTGCTGGTCGCGAACAAAGCGACACCGATCAAAATATTTGCCCATGTCTTACCCGCCACGGTTTCCATGACGGCTGCCAGTGGTCCATTGCGCTCTGACAATTCTTTCCAATCCAATATACTCACGGCACTTACTGCGATCAAAATATAAATCAACAGAACTGCTACGCCCGAAATCAGAATACCTCTGGGCATATTTTTTTCTGGTTCTTTGGTCTCTTCTGCCATCTTGACCAAATCTTCAAATCCGACAAAGCTGAAAAAGATCAAGGCAGTACCTGAAAGTATTCCTGTGGTGCCTTTGGGTGGGCTTTCTAGCAGCGGCGTGCTGCCCCACGCTGGGATAGCAAAAATCACAACGGCGGCTAGCCCTGCTAAGGTCACGATGGTTGCCAAAGTATTGAACCACGAGGCTTGTTGAATACCCACTATATTTAGCAAACTCATAAGAATTAAAATACCGAGGGTGCTCGTCCAGTTAGGCACATCTAATAGGCGAGTTAAGTAATCACTGAAACTGATAGCGATCGCTGCCGCCGCCACAATGCCTGTGAATAGCATGAAGACGGATAAAATCAGCGCAATCTTTTGCCCAAATCCTTGCTTGACATATTCAAAACTTCCACCAGAATCTGGAAACAAACTAACAAATTCTGCATAAGTTAGACCGGTGAGTAGCGCAACCACCGCAGCAATAGCAAAACTTAACCAGAGCATGTTTCCTGCCAAACCTCCCGCTTCTCCTATGATTGCATAAATGCCCGCACCCACAATACCACCAATTCCAAACATGATGATATCCCAAAACCCAAGATGCCTTTTTAGTGTAGAAGATGTGCTCATCTTTTTTGAATAGAACTTAATTTTAGACCAAAAGAAAAGCCAAGCGACTTTGTGAAGTCCTCGGCTTTGTATATAATCAATAAATTATTATGCTTATGCTTTTCTTAGTACATTCGCGATGAAAGCAATCACTGCCAATACGATAAACACAAAGAATAAAATCTTAGCAATAGAAGCGGCTCCTGCTGCAATTCCTCCAAATCCAAATGCGGCTGCTATAATGGCTACTACAAATAAAATCAATGCCCAACGTAACATATTCTTAAACTTTTAGATCGTTCTAGACAAAGACAGATCAGGTCAGTATGTTACTAACAATCTGTGTGTTTTGATTATAAAAAATCTTTATCCGAACTTGATTAAATGATTAATTATTGCTTTTGTAAATAGAACTTTATATCGGGCTTGGTGTTCGATTTCGCTCAAAAAATTTCAATGCAAATTAGACTTGGGCTTTTAATTTGATTGGCTAAATTTCAAAAATTTAGTAAATCTTAGCAACCTAACCCAACACCTAAAAATCAAGATTTCAATAGACAAAGCACGCCCAATTCCTCTACAGACAAATGCTCATTGTTGGCGATCAATTGCTTCACTTGTCGCTGAAAATAAGTTGTCGTTTTGCCGTCTATATAGTGCGAAATCACCCTGGGATCAATGTAGGCTTCTCTCGCCACGGCAGGCGTGTTCCCCAATTGTTCGGCTACTTTGACAACGGCAGTTTTTATTCTTTCGTCCAGTAGAGCTTGGTCTTTTGGCTCACAGACGCCCAGTTCATCCAAAGCGATTGCAGCAATCATCGTGCCCGCCCAAGTACGAAAATCTTTGGCAGAAAAATCTTCCCCCATCACGTCTTTGATATAAGCATTCAAGTCTGAACTGTCCACATATTGCTTTTCTCCCTTTTCATCAAAATATTTGAAAATTCGATAACCTGCAATTTCGTCCAGTTCTTGAATGATTTTCGCCAAACGCTCATCAGCAATTTGCCGTTCTTGCTCTTTGCCCGATTTTCCGATGTAGTGAAAAGTCAATTCGTCCTCTTCTATGGTCAGATGACGACTGCGCATCGTCGTGAGACCATAGGTTTCATTTTCTTCCGTGTATCTTGCGCTGCCTGGACGAAAATAAGCCAAGTCCAGTAAGCGCACCATACAAGCCAACACCTTGTTACGGTTGTGCTTTTTCGCTCTCAAATGCTGCCCAGTCACTCGACGCATACGCTCCAATTGATTGGCAAAGCGCACAATACGGTCGAATTTTCGCTGCTGCCGACGTGCCACATAATTTGGATGATAAATGTATTGTTTCCGATCCTTGGTGTCACGTCCCGTCACCAACAAATCCGCTGCTTGATCTTCGCTGATTTCCACTTTCGTCCAAGCGGGTGGAATGACCAAATTTTTGATCCATTTCCTCGTTGCTCTATTCTTTATGGTTCTACCTTTACTATCTCGATAAGTAAATCCTTTGCCGTATCGTTTTCTGTAGTACATGTATGCCTAAGATCAATAAACCTTCAAAATTCAAGCCTCCATACATGAACTTAGATCAAATACTTTTTGTTCGACCGCCATCAATCGGTAAACTCGTACCTGTTACATAAGCCGCACTCGGACTAGCTAAAAAAGCCACTACTTCACCAATTTCTGAAGGAGCAGCAAATCGTTTCAGTGGCACCGTACTTTCCATTTTTTGAATAATCGTCGCCCGTGTTCCTAGACCTTTTTCCACGCGCGCATCAATGATTTCATCCAGTCGTCCCGTAGCCGTGAATCCAGGCAACACATTATTAACCGTGATGCCGTAAGCTCCGACTTCATTGGCTAATGTTTTCGCCCAACTCGCCACCGCGCCTCTGGTGGTATTAGATACACCCAAACCCTCAATTGGGATGCGCACGGAGGTAGAAATCACATTGATGATTCGACCGTACTTAGCTGCTTTCATACCCTCTAATAGCAATTGCGCCAATAAATGATTACAAAGCAAATGCTTTTGATAAGCATCCAAAAAGGCTGCTGCACTAGCGTTCACGATTTCGCCACCAGCAGGACCGCCCGTATTGTTCACTAAAATATGAAAAGGATGCGACGATAATTTTTCTTGCACCTGATGCGCCAAGTCCACTCGATCATTGTAATCTACTACCAAGAAATCATGTTGCTGTCCTTTGGAAGTATCCAATTCATTCAGCACTTCTTTCAATATATCTTCGGAGCGCGCCATTAGCGTAAGGTTTGCACCAAGATTAGCCAAAGCGATGGCACTCGCTTTTCCAATACCTTTGCTGCTGCCTCCGACGAGGGCATATTTGTTTGTTAAATCAAGATTCATGTACTTACTATTTGTGATGTGATAAAACTGCGAGCAAAACTATTGATTTCTTCCATGCCATGATAGCAATGTAGCAGCGATTCTTCTTTTAAAAGATTGGGTTTTCGTATTATCTGGAATGATGAAATAATAAATTCAGGTTCTAGAGCTAGAGATTTTGTTTTCAGATTTTATCAAAAAACGTAAGCATCCGCCTAAGGCGGACGGTGAGGCTTTTTGGTAAAATCTGAGAGCAAAAGATCAGTTCCAAGAATCG
>JBCCRX010000189.1:0-12414 GCA_039201015.1 Bacteroidota bacterium
CGCTCTTGGGTGGCTTAACATTTCAAACACCTAGAAATCTGAACTACCCCTTGAAAGCTACTCAAAAATCCATCTATTTTGAACCTTTTTTATTAACGAAGAATTATTGTTAGACTGTCCTATTGATTGGGGTAAGCTCAGCCTTTCTTGTCACTAGGACGATCATAGACGTTAACGTACCACCAATCATTGCAATTGCGATCCAGCCATGATAGCATATTTTTGAAGTTGGTGACACCGCGCCAACGGGTGTAGAATAAGGTCTCAAATCCTTTGGTCTCATCTATCCCATTGTTCAGCACTTTCCGAAACACGGTGACGTTGAATTTTCTTCTTCCCATGAGACTATCTTTTGTATTGATCTAGTGCGAAGAGCAAACTAAACTGGTAATCCGCTTCTTGGACGAGAACGACAGCGCGTTCTTCTTTACTCATTTTATTTTTAAGCAGATAGGAATTGAGCATTTCTAGGTTGGCGAGCACGTGAAGTTGCGCAGGCGAAGCGTGATCACGACGATTGCCTTTGGCTTCTGGGTTTTGCGCGCGCCATTCTTTGGCAGTGCTTCCAAAAACAGCTAGGTTAAGCATGTCCGCTTCGCTTGCATATTCCAAGCCTTTTAGTCTTTTGTTTTGAACAGGCGGTAGAGAAGATTTCACGCCTTCGGTATGGAGGCGATAGTTGAGACGTGACCAGAGGCGTTTTACAGTAAAGGAATTTCTATTAATAAACGAAGTAACAAAAGCATGGTAAAACTCAGGACTTAACCAATTCGCAAAATGAAAAGCAAGCACTACATGACCAAAGGACCCTCCGTACCTACCTTTCTTTGAAAACACAGATTTGCAGTTATAAGAGACTAACTCATCTATGCTAGTCATGAAGTTATTACGACCAGAACGACTTTTAAAGATACCGAATTCGGTATCTTTAAAATCTTCATTTCTTTCGCTTTCCCAAACATGGATAAAGTCTAGTGTAGCACTATTTCTTAGCCAAGTACGAATAAGAAATCTAGCATCACCAGAAGGTTGTGCCATATCAGTCAAACAGAAGTAGGCGTTTTCGATCTGATCGCCAACGTATCGGACGGGCGTTCCGTTTATTTTCAAATTTGCCATATATTTGCATGTATGAAGTTTAACAGTGGTTGCTAGTGTAATTGTGACAACATACCAACCACCACTACGGGCAAGCAAAATAGTAGATTCTGCTTGCCCCTTTCTTTTTAAATAAATTTCAAATATTTTTCATCGTAAAGATAGATAAAGCCTTTCTCAACTTTAAAAATCCTGAGAGTCGCACGACTCCTAAATTTTATCACAGGTATATAGTAACCGTCCCCGTTTTGGAGCATCACCGTGAATTTATTGGTCACCATGCCTACCTTATAGAGTTCAGCATTTTTAAAATTGGAGGATTTGCTAAAGTAAACTGCCGAATCTGTTCTCATTTTTCGTTGTTGCGCAGGTGTGTACTGGTTGATATCACCTGCGAATTGCCAAACGACTTTTGGGCGATATGGCAGTGTCTGCAGTAGTTGAAAGTTTGAGACTTTTAGATGTTGCCATTTAAAAGCACTACTCCAATTGTAAGTGGGTATTACTTCATCAATGACCGTACCGTCAGGACTTTTAAGTTGATAGCCTTTTTTTTGGCTGTACGCTAATATAGAGATGCTAGACAGAAATAAGATTAAGAAATAGATTTTCATATGTTTGAATGTTTGAGAAATGAAGAATGGTAGAATTGAGAGTGGACAAAACAGAGCAGTAGCAGCTTGGATCACCGCCTGCTCCAGCTTCCCCCTACTCTAAAAAGGGGACAAAAACAGCAGATGAGCTCCATCGAGTTTTCAAATTTCACGGACAAAAGCAAATGGCAAAAATGGATTCATAATTACTCAATATTCACTAAGAGATAAGAATCTTGTTTCGCGCCTTGCTCAAAGGTTTCGTGGACGGCATCGCAGAGCCAGAAACGGACTGCTGGTACACCTTCGCTTGGATGCTGCTTGAAGACTTCGACCGATTGTAGCATAATAGTTTCACCGTTTCCAAAGTCGATCAATAGCAGATGTGCCGTTCCCTTCAATTGAAATGGTGCAGGAAAATCTTCTATATCAATAAAGTAATCATGATACCATCCGCTGCGGTCATCGGCAGGGCGACCGCCTGTTTCGGGATAGAAAACAAAAGCATTGAATAGGTATTCTTTGTAGAAACGGGAAGTAGTGGGCTGTCCTTCGCTATCGTAGAGTGTGAGATAGGAAGGAAAAGGAAGTTGCGCAAATACGCTTAGAGAAAAGCTGCATAAGCAGCAAAGTATGATAGTTTTCATATAACAAATAGTTTGAGTTTTTGATATTAGAAAGGTTCGTTTAAGATGATACATTCACAGTAGATACAGGAAAGATGATTTTCTTCTTTGACAGGTAGAAAGAAGTGTTTGCAGACTTGGCTAGTACCACCTTTTCCGTAGCCTTGCATGATTTTTCCACAGATATCGCAAGTCTGTCCGTAGTGGTCGCCTGATACGATTTCGTGTTTACAGATCGCACCACCCGCTACTTGTTGGCGTAGATTTTCCAGATTTTCAGTAGAAGTGACTTCCTTGATTTCTGTTATCCATTCCCTCATCGTTTTGCGTGATACAAATGCCATTTCAGTTATTTTTATTCAGTGATTAAATGCGCCTCTAAGGGAGGCTTCTGTTTTTGATTAGGATGGATTCGTTTTTCAATTTTGAGTTGGAGAAAGGCAATGAAGAAGGAAAAGAGCAAGCCACACAAAGCATAGCCTAAATAGAAAAGGCTTTGAGTGAGCAATAGCGCGCATAAGAAGCAGCAGAATTGCCACATCAAGAGCGCGCGTAATAATTTGCATAGATCGTAAGATATGCTTAGTACTTTTTTCATTGTGATGTTTTGTCTCTATTTTTTAGTTAAAGAAATAGTGTTCAACGATTCGCTGATAAGCCGTAATTCTTCGCTACTAAAGTCTAGTTCAGCAATGCTCACTTCGTGTGGTTGACGCGGCTTGAAACTGTCCAATTTACTAAAGACAATACCGCCCGCTGATGTGCCAAACTTCAGCTTACCATCCTTCAAGGTTTGTTCGTAGATTCGATTCATTGACTTATTTTTGATTGACAGATAAAAGCTTTTCTTGTAGCTCTTCTTTTTTATCCATCCAGTATTGAAGTTTGCTAGTAAGGTTTTCAATCACCACCTCGCCACTACCCTTCTGCTTCGCCTCCTTCAATTCCTTATCGTATTGATTGATTCGGCTAGTAATAGTTGGCATCGTATAGCGTACTGAGATCCATTTATCGCCCCTTCGATAGCGATGTTCTACGCTGTAACGATCATCTACAGTTTGTCTCTGAACAGAACTGCTACCACTCTGAACAGAGCCGCTATCACTCTGAACAGAGCCATTCCCAGACGATAAAATCGCACGTAGTCGCTCAATTTCATGGATTAGATCATCTTCGCTGGAGGAAGAAAGGTAAACCGTATCTGCCTCTTTATTTTCCAGACCATCAGGAATAGCAGAGGGTAGGGTAGCGGCTCGCTCACGCGACAACTGCAAATCATAAGCTTCCTGATCTTCAATTAGGCGGTAGAAGTCCTGTACATCCGTGATACGTCCTTCCTCAATTAGCTTTTCGACGTACGACCGAAAGTAGAAGTACCAGATATAAGCAATACAGAGCTCGAAGCATATCTCACAGATCACAACTACTGTGACTAAAGCCCATCCAGTAATTTCTATGTTCTGCTGATAATCATCGGTCAGTTGCTCGTTTTTCCCTTCTAATTCGGATTCTAATCGCATGATTTCCGTTCGATACGATTCGACGGTCTCCGTTTTTTTATTGATAGTAGGGTAGAGCTTGTAGAAGGTCACGCCTTTGCTGTTTTTGTTGTTGCGTAAATCTTCGATCTCTTTATCCAGCTTTTCTACTTCGCTGTAATAATATTCAAGTGTTTCCGATTTAGCTAGTAGCTCAGGATCACTCGCAAATTCAGTAGTTCCTTTTTTAGTGCCGTAGGAACTAGAAAAGATTGAAATTCCAGCAATGGAAAGTGATAGTATCAGCCAGCCAGTTGCCCAGCGCCTTCTAAAAAATCTTACTTGCCAAAATTCACTAGAAGATTTCCTCTTAATCACTTCCAAAGCAATTACCAAAAGAATACCGATCACAATTCCAAGTGCTTTACTACCACCCATCAGATCAACTAATAGAAATGCTGAAAGTCCAGTCGTAGCAACACTAATCAAATTGAATAAGTAAGAGAGTACCAGTACGAAAGCTTTCCAAGCTTTGTGCTGGTGATAGAAAGATTTTGGCTTTACCTTATTGTGTAAATCACTCAACATAGATCGCTCGTCAAAGAACTCAAATGCGGCGGCAAAGCCTTTTTCTGTGCGTGTTCGCATAATTAAAAAAATTTTGCCCTACGAACTTTGTATCTTGCCCGCAAGGTGATTTTGTGAAAAATTTCCTAGAAGGGTAGGAGAGTGCTTCCAAGGCGTCCTACCCTTCGAATTCGATAGTCTCAGTACGTCAATCAATCAAGAAGAATCCATAAACAGATCAGAATCAAAGTTTTCGCCAACGAAATCCTCTAAATGGCTTGCTTTCTTTTCAAATAAATCTAGCTGCTCAAAAACTGCTTTCGCGTTAGCTTCTTTCGCCATTTTTCGCTCGAAGGCTAAGTCTAGGTAGCTATCTCGTTCAGCTTTGGCTTTTCTTTCGTAGGCAATCCAGCGTTCTAGGGCATCCATCGTATCGGCTTCTACTTTCGGGATTTGTAGATATTGGCGAATATCTAAAGCGATATCAGACACATCTTGAAAGCTTTTCCAGAGGCGTTTCACATAGACTTTTTCTAGTAGTTTCTTGCGGAAGGTTTTAGAGTATTCTTTGCTTTCGGAATAGTTGAAGCGAATATCAGAAGTCTTTCCAATGGCGTAATTACAGGAATCAAGGAGTGCAGGTTTTTCTACTGCTTCATCATATTTTGACTTTGCACCAGTGATCTGTAAGCCTCGAAATAAGCCGCTGCAATTGATGAAGTTTTTGCCTTTAGTCTTTAAAATCCATTCTACGTAGTTGTCCATTTTCGCATTGCCTTCGGGCGTTCCGTCGGCTAGGTTTTTCATCTGTCCAGACTTCACGCTATACTTGAATACTTCACGAATTGCACCAAAATCTATCGTCGCAGAGTTGGCATTCTTATTAGCATCAGCGGAATTATTCACACTAATATTCGCCTTTGCATTTTCGATCAACTGGGACTTGGAGAAGCGAATCAGATCAAAGCGGACAATGTTCGAATCGCCTGTGATTTTCAGCCATTTATCCCTGATTGCAGCTTGTACATCTTTTGCCTTTGCAGTCAATCTAGGCGCACAAAGAAGAATATGAGCATGGATGTGGTAGCCGTTTGGAGTGAGTGTACATTCGCGGTTGTGAATCCATCCAGATAGGGGAGGAGAGGATTCGGAGATTTTCGTAGTTGGGAAATATTTTTTCCAAATAGAGGAACGAACAAGTGAATTGAAGTAGCCATTAAATTCATCCAAGTAAATGCCTTGTCTAGTATTCGCATCGTGCTTCACCGTTAGCGTCAGGAAATAAAAATACTTCCCATCAAAACGATCTTTGTTGCCAGGATCCCGAATAGCAGCGAGCAGTCGGTTGGTTAATTTTGTAGCACGATTACGCGCGCAAATAGCACAGTGTGGATTCTTACAGCTGTGAGAAGTTTCTACAATAGCCGCATTCTTATTATCATAACTTTCGACCAGGGCTAGAGAAGAGCAAAAACGAAGATTGCGGATGACTTTATTGATCTCAGGTTCAAAGCCTCTGGTATGATCTTCTAATTTTTCGGCAAGTTTTAGGTTTTTGTGACGGTAACTAGCAGTGATAAAGCTACTCCGCTGCTCATGTGTTCCCTTGTATCCTGAGGAGCAAAAATGTAACAATGTTTCTTTAGTATCAAGTACCGAAGCAAACAGGTCAGCCTGTACACCTTCTCGCACAGTGTTGGGGACAGAATTTTGTGACACAAAATCTGACGAGACAGACGTAGCCGCGCCACGTCTATCGTTGGACGATATGACCGCAGGCGAACACATTACAATAAATCTTTATGCTATTTAATGCGCTCGCATAGAACTATTTAGGAGAATGCCCGTTACTCTGATCGGGTGTAAGAAAAGGTGAAGTAGTAGATCAGTAAAAGATATGAAAAAGCAATTAACTGATAGACAATATTTTAGGAAAGAGATTTGCCTATAATTTATCTTATGTTATTTTATGAATTCAATTCGATTTTTGGACTTTCGCTCTATTCATTGAGGCTTTCGCCCAAAGCTTCGACTGGTATTCCACGTTTCGCTGAAACCCACGATAGTCTCGGTCTTCCACTGCTTCCAAAATAAAAAACGAAAATCGATCGTCTCGGACCTCTGTCCGATGATGCAATATGCCTGTTTTGTGTTTTGCTTTCTGTATTGTGCGATAAGCGGCTTTGCGTGATGAGCATAGGTTACGAGCTCGGTTGCACATTTATCCCTTCAAATATGTAAAAATTGAAAGAAATTACATACATTCGCCTTGAGAAATAAACAAAGGCAAAGCGAAAGCAAATGCCCATTACAAAATCAAAAGTGCCTAGATATGCGAACGATAAGTTCAATAGTTTTGCTCTTTTTGAGCATCAATACCTTGCATGCCCAATATTTTTGGCAAGACACACCCAGCTTAGACAGCTTTCCTGTTTATGATTTTCAGCCTACCACCGATGGCTTGTTGATGGCTATGTCGGGTGGTGGCATTCAAAAGACGACCGACGAAGGAGCAAGTTGGTACAGCGTGCAGGAAGGCTTGGAGGGTAATACCTTTTTTAGCGATTTCGCCCAAATTGGGAACACCATTTATGTCGCATCCCGAAAGCGACTGCTTGCTCAAAGTGGAGGAGTCTATAAAAGTAGCGATCAAGGCGAAAGCTGGCAAGCTAGCTACGATGATAATTTGCACAAAGACGTCTATTCATTAGTGAGCGTCGGGAATCGGCTGGTGGCAGGCACAAAAGGAGGCATCTTTATCTCGGATGATGCGGGTTGGAGTTGGACAAAAATCAATTTTGATAAGGGTGAATCCAATTACTACACGCCTTACTGCATGGTCAATCACGGCAATACTATCATAGCAGGAGCGAACAGCCACGTCTTTTTGAGTCAAGATGCAGGCAGCACTTGGCAATCTATCAGAATAGTGGACAAATGGGTAGATGTGAATAGAGCCGCTTACGTCAGTGGTCACTTTTATGTGGCGAGCAGTGGAGCGGGCATTTATCGTTCTGCCAATGGGCTAGAGTGGGAAAAATTGGATTTAGGACTAGCCGAAAATCAAGAAAACATCAATGCCTTTTTGGTGCTTGGGCAAGACCACTATTACAGTTCAGCGGGCAAGATTTACAAAAACGCACAGCCGATCAATGAAGGCTTTTCTATGGAATTTCCAAGCATGCGTAGCTTTACTTTCTACAAAGGCACTCTATACGGCGGCACTTATCGCGACGGCGTTTGGAAATATACTTTGGCGGCTAATAAAATCACGAATCTTCCTGAACTAAGTGTACAACCCAATCCAAGTGCTAGCAAGGAAGTGCATCTGACCTACGAAGTACTGGCAGCGGGTAAAGTCTCTATCATACTCTACGATCAAAATGGCAAGCAAATACGCGTGTTAGCGGATGCCCAACAAGATGTAGGTGAGCATCAAATCAGAATAGATGTGAGTCGATTGCTCAATGGTAGCTACTATATTTACTACAGAAACGAGCAATACCAAAAAACGCAGTCCTTGATTATTAGCAATTAAAGAAAAGCAATATGGCTTCTCGAAACACAACATACAAAACAAAAAACAACAGCATGTTCCATCTAAAATACCTATTTGCGTACGCTATTTTTTTCGCCTTCATCAGCCTAACTACCACAAATGCCCAAAATCCAAACGAGGACAACTTAGAATTTCATCGTTTTTCCTACTTACAAAAAAATCTGACGACCCCACCAAGTCCAGAAGCCAGCAGCTTGGGAACTTATGGCGAATTTAATGTCTCCAAATACAGCGGTCGCGCAAACATCAATGTGCCGATTTACACCTTAGCGGGCAAAAGCCTACAAGTGCCAATTAGTCTATCTTACGATCATTCGGGCTACAAAATTACATCGCCCGCCACTTGGGTAGGCATGGGCTGGAATTTGAATGCCTTTGGCGTCATTACCCGTTCGGTGAGCGGCAATCCCGATACGCAAGAAAACTACTACGACCGCGCTGCACAACTTTTAGACCCTTTGACCAATCCCGATGAAATTGCCGAACAAATCTTTTTGGAAGATTGCGCTACGGGTGAAATTGAAACCCAGCCCGATCAATATTATCTTTCCTTACCCAATGGCATCTCCGCCAAATTCTACATCAATCCAGATCGAGAAGTCGTGCAAAGAGAATTTCAAGGCTTGCGAATCACTCCTACTTTTACAGTGGTCTTTGGACGAACCGATGTCACCAAATTCGTCGTGCGGGATTTGAATGGCAACCGCTACACTTTTGAAGCCAAAGAAGAAACCCGCTTCCAACTAGACGATAAAGTATTCATGGGGCAGCTCGCGCCTTTCCAAACTCTATACGATTACTACTCCTCTTGGTATCTGACCGAAATGAGTTCGAGTGTCAACAACGAAAGCATGCTATTTGAATACCAAACCGCAGCCCTAGGTGAAGTTTACGACATTCCAATCAATGATGAAACGGCTCGCTCGGTCAGCTATGGTGTTGGCACTACCACCGATCCTTGCTGCGGTGATCCCAATAGCCCTCAATACAGCCAAGCCGGAACGGATATGAACGACATCAAAGACCGTCGTCATTTGTCCAAAATAAAATACATATTGGGCACAGATACCCTAGAAATCATTGAATTTATTGCTACTGAAAATGCCTTGACACTGGATGACCCTACCGACAAAAGACTAGATATCATTCGGGTCTATCGCGGCAAGGACGCGTCCAGAGCCATTTTTGATTTTGAACTCGATTATTATCCACAGAGCGATCCTGAATTTGTTGGACGACTGACGCTGAAAAGTATGACGCAAAAAGCCAGCAGTGGCAGCGATAGTGTACCGCCCTACATTTTTTATTACAACGACAGCAATATTCCGAGTTCGCCCATTGCTCTGGGACAAGACTTATGGGGCTATTACAATGGCGCAAATAGCAATACACAACTGATAGCAGGCATCAAAAAACACGCTGGCACGGGCGCGAATCGCAATCCCAATCTTAGTTCGCTGAGAGCAGGTGTATTAGAAGAAATCCAATATCCAACGGGGGGCTTCACTTGCTACGAATACGAAAAACACGAAACCAATAATGCCCCCTCGAATGAGGTGAGTGGACTGCGCATCAAAAGCATTGAGCATTATGATACAACGGGCGTGCTGTTGCTCAAACGCAGCTATCGCTATCTGAGAACCGACGGCACTACTTCTTCTGGAACACTCCACACCTTGGCTAGTTTTTGCACCAGCACGAGCTATCTGCAATGCTTTCTAGCAACGCTGGGTTCTGGAAATCCGTGCCAAGACATTACTTGCGAAAACACCAATATTGCTGCCATTAATCGTTCTTTTTTGGGGAGTGTGCAGGGCGATGTGGTGGGCTACTCCAGAGTGGAAGAAATCATTGAATCCAACAGCGGTAGTGCAAACAGCGGCAAGACGGTCTGCTTCTACAAAAATAGTGGCGAAACCGCTTACGACAAGGTAGGTTTTGAACTGCTGACTAGAAAACAGCTATTCGATGAGGAAGACAGGCTGATCACAGAAATGGACTACACCTATTCCTTGGATACGATGCAGACTGGAAATAAGTACGGCAATGACGACCGAGAAGATCGTTTAGATACCCAAACCTTCTTCACGTTCCAAGCCCTTGCACCCGATGCGCGAGACAATAAAGTATATCTGTGCGAATTTACTACGGGTGGTTTTAAGTGGGAAGTGGAAGATGAAGAAGATGACCCGCAATACAGCCGATGTATGTCCTTTCAAAGTCGTTTTGAGCGTCAAAATCGTTTGTTGATCAAACGCTACTGGATTTATCCCAAAAGAGAAGTGACCACCAATTTCTTCTACAATGCAGGTGGCAATTTGAGCGGCGAGGTTCAGACTACCCAATACTACGTTTATGGCGACACCATGCACACCCAGCCAAGCAGAAGCATCGTCCTGAACAGCGACGGCTATGAATACGAAACCGAGACCGAATACGTGGCGGCACAAGCCCCTGGCACAAAGGGCAAAAGAATACTGGAACTCAACAACCGCTGGACGAGTCCATTTCAGGAAATTCGATACATCAACGAGCAAGAAATCTATCGTACGCGCTTGGAGTACACCACCGCTGGGTTTATTCTCCCCAACAAACTCTACGAAACCTTCCCCAACCGAAGTGAGTTTTTGAGTGAAGTGATGCAGTATGATCTTTTGGGCAATCTTTCGCAAGGCTATCGCTACTACGAACAGCCTTTGAGCAGCACCGACACCGCCGACTTTTACCAACCCATGGCAATGATTTGGTCGCATTACGGCGCAACACTAGGCGCAAGGGTGCAAAATGCCACCACGGGCGAAATTGCCTACACCAGTTTTGAGAACAGCGATCAGACCACGCAGGGCAATTGGACGATTCCGAGCCCAAGCACCAATATTCAATACGATTCCACTTTTGCGCGGACGGGCAAGGGCTATTTTCAAGCCACGGGTGGCAATGCAACGATTAGTACAGGCATCAAAGCGGGCAAATATATTTTGAGTTATTACGAAAGAGTGGTCGAGCCGATTAGTGTGAGTGGCGTCACGATTTTGCGCACCAAAACCGCTACACAAGATGCCCAACTTTGGCGATACATCGAGCACGAAATCGAAGTGGCTTCGCCCACCAATTTGGACATCCTCGTCAACAACGGTAGGCGTTTGGATGAATTGCGGCTTTATCCGAGTGATGCGCTGATGACGACTTTTGCCTACAACAAAGATACGCGACAGATGCTGAGTAGTGCGGATGAAAATGCGGTTTCGACTCGAATGGAATACGATGGACTACTACGGCTGAAAGGGACGCGCAACTTCGATAATCACTATCTGCAAGCCATAGATTATGAGTACAAAGATCAATTTCCTGCCAATATCAAAAATGCGATACGGACGTGGAATGTGCTGAAAAGTAGTGAATTAGACCCGAATAGTGTCCGTGCTTTGGGTAATGGCGATGTGATTCGTAATGTGCAGTTTTTTGATAATATCGGGCGAGCGATACAAACCGTAGGCATCGAGCAATCGCCTAGCCAAAAGGACATCATTAGCTTTCAGGTCTATGACGAATTTGGGCGGCAGAGCGAGCAGTTTTTGCCTTATACTGCTACGAGCAATGGTGGGGCGTATCGTGCCAATTTCTTATCCGAGCAGCAAAGTTTTATCACGACCGAATACGGCGCAAGTGAAAGCAGTTTTGGACGGATGCGCTATGAATTGGAAGCTTCGCCCCTCAATCGAGTGTTCAAGGCATTTGCGCAGGGCAGCGATTGGGACAGCAAGCCCAAAGAAACGCGCTACCGCTCGAATGATGCCAATGAAGTGCGCGACTTTTTCACTGCCAATGCCTATTTCCCTGAAAACAGCCTTTACAAAACCATACAACTGGATGAGGACAACAAACGCACGACCAGCTATACCGACAAAATCGGTAGAACGATCCTAGTCGATCAAGAAGGCTCAAAGACTTATTATCTCTACGATGAGATCGGTTTGTTGGTTCAGGTCATTCAGCCAACGGGCGCGGTGCTGGGCGAAAATGATGCCACTTTGATTTATACGGATGCGAGCATAGCCGCCAAAAGTTTTACGTACAGCTACGATAATGAATATCGGCTGGCAAGCAAAAAGATTCCTGGCACTGGCACGTATCAATATTTTTACGATGATGCCGATCAATTGGTGTTGACGATTGATCCGAAGAGTTTTCAGTTGTTTACGAAATATGATATTTTGGGGCGACCGATTATTACGGGCAAATATAAAGGCAGTGCGACGCCCAATTTAAGTGCCGTGATTTACGAAAGTCCAAGCCAAGTTGAGGACTGTTTTTACACGACCAACCAAGCCTTTCCCGATGACGGAAACATAGATATTTACACCGTCAATTATTACGATACCTACGACTTTGATCGAGACCAAAGCGATGAAGTGAGTTATCAAACTGCGCCACCATTAAGCGGCTTTAGCAATGCAGAATATGATTTTGTAAAAGGCAAAGCTACGGGTAGC
>JBCCRX010000190.1:0-12365 GCA_039201015.1 Bacteroidota bacterium
AAATTAGTATATAGCTTGATTTCACAAATTTAATTATATCAAAGATACATAAAACACGTCAAAACAGAGTTAACTTATTGATTATCAGATATTTAATTTTTTGTAAAAATCGTGCTTCAAAAATTAAAACATACTCTAAGGATTTTCTCGCTTCTCAAAATTAAAATAAACTTAGTTTACACGCTAATAGTTTCAGTATGGAAAATGTAGGTAAGTAATTCGGACTAGTTGCACTAGTGGCTTTGGATATGCCCAAGCAAAATTTATTAAAATTTCTTTGTTCAAATGAACCAATTGATAGGCTTTGGATGTTTTAGCCCTAAAGAATGTGAAATAATTAAATCAGCCTGAGGCTGACAGATTTACATTGTTCGGTTTTGGTTGAAAGTGTACACAACCTATGAAATGTAGGCTTTCAAGAAAAGTCCAACACTAAAAAATGTGAATTTATTATTGAACTCAAACTAAAATTAGAGTAACAATTATCATCCCAACAATGATTTTTGAAGCGTAAATTGGACAACGAAAAACTTTGAAAGCAAAGAGGGGACAGATTAAGTGAAACTAAATAATGAGTAAGAAAAAGAAAAAAATTAAAGGCAAACGCCTGACTGCAAGACAGTTACAAGTCGAAATCATCAAGCTATTCAGCAAAAATCCCAGAAAACGCTTCAATGCCAAACAAGTCATCAAAAAGCTACGGGTCAGCAACAACAAAGATTCTGTGCAATATGCTATGGAAAAGTTGACTGAGCAGCAAAAACTTCGACCGCTTCCCGAAGGAAAATTCAAAATACATCACGCCAATCCCAACAGCCACACGCGCAATATTGAAACGGGTATTGTTTCCATGACGCGTTCGGGTGCTGCCTACATTGTAGTAGATGGATTGGAGCAAGACATCCATGTGGCAGCGCGCCGCACGAACAATGCTTTGCACGGCGATAAAGTAAAAGTATCCACTTGGACGCCGCGCGGCCGCTACAAACCAGAAGGAGAAATCATTGCTGTACTGGAGCGCGCGAGAGCGCACTTCATCGGTACGCTACGAGTGACGCGCCAATACGGCATTGTGATTTTGGAGGGCGACAATATGCCTGCGGATATCATGGTCAATCACGATGACATGAAAGATGCCAGAGAAGGCGACAAAGTAGTGGTAGAGGTGACGCGATGGCCCGCCAAACACAATCACAGTTTTGTCGGTAAAATTCGTTCGGTGTTAGGTGCGGAAGGGAGTAGTGATATAGAAATGAAATCCATTCTAGTGAACAATGGATTTGAGTTGGAATTTCCAGAAGCGGTGCTGAAAGAATCAGAGCAAATGAATGCAACGATCACTGCAGAGGACTTAGCATTACGGCGAGATATGCGCGAAGTACCGACTTTTACGATAGACCCTGTGGATGCGAAAGACTTTGACGATGCGCTGTCTTTGGAGTATTTAGAAGACGGAAATTATGAAATCGGGGTACATATTGCAGATGTTACGCATTTTCTGCAAGCAGATACGGCATTGGACAAAGAAGCCTATCAACGTTCCACTTCCGTTTATCTAGTAGATCGAGTGCTACCCATGCTACCCGAAAAGCTATCCAACGAACTTTGTTCTTTGCGACCTGATGAAGATAAATTTACCTTCTCTGCCGTTTTTACCTTCAATAAAAATGATAAAATCATCAAGCGTTGGTTTGGAAAAACATTGACGCACTCCAATCATCGCTTTACCTATCAATCGGCACAAGAGGTACTAAATAAGGGGGAAGGCGTGCTCGCTGCGGAATTGAAAAAGCTCAATTTGCTAGCTAAAAAAATGCGAAAGCAACGTTTCAAATCGGGTTCAGTAGATTTCAATTCAGAAGAAGTACGCTTCATTTTGGATGAAGAAGGCGTTCCTACAGATGTCTATGTGAAAGAACGGCGCGACACCAATATGCTGATAGAAGAATATATGCTATTGGCAAACAAAGAAGTTGCTGCATATATTTCCAAAAAAGGCAAGAGTGCTGAAATACCCTATGTCTATCGCGTTCATGATGAACCTGATCCCGACAAAGTGGCGGATTTGGTGCGTTTTGCAAGAGAAATGGGCGTAAAAATTCATGCAGAAACACCCGAGCAAACGGCAAAGGCTTACAATAAGCTAGCAAAACAAGCATTGACAGATAGCAACCTAAAAGTCTTAGAACCGCTTGCCATACGAACCATGGCAAAAGCAGAATACAGCACTGATAATATTGGTCATTATGGACTGGGCTTTGAATTTTACTCGCATTTTACTTCGCCCATTCGTCGCTATTCGGATGTTTTGGCGCACCGCATTCTCTACCAAAATCTGGATGGAAAAACCAAGCGCGTCAACAAAGATCAGCTAGAAGCACGTTGCAAACACATTTCTAGGCAAGAGCGACGCGCCAATGATGCCGAACGCGAGTCGGTCAAATACAAACAAGTTGAGTTCATGAAAAAACGTATCGGCGAAGTCTTTGAAGGGCAAATTTCGGGCATTATTGATCGAGGTATTTTCGTTGAAACGCTGCGCAGTCGCTGCGAAGGCATGATTTCTTTTGATCGAATTTGGGAATCTTTTGAAGTGGACAGAGGCAAGCTCAGTGTGCGAGGCAAGCGAACGGGCAGAATTTACAAAATGGGCGACCGCGTAAAGATTTGCATTGTCGGCGCAGATTTGAGAAGGCGACGTATTGAAATGGAATTTGTGGAGGATTAAGTTCGATTCTGGCTATTGGCTGCTAGGCATTCATTAGTTAGTGGTGTTGGAGTTCACTAGGTTAAATCTTTTTAAAAGATTACTGTACAATAACAAACCTTTTCCCACCAAAAAAAGAAAGGACTTCCAATCGCGGTAGGAAATCCCCTCGTATCATAATCAATTAAACAATACTTGTCGCACGAACGCTATTTTTTTCATGAAATAGTGAGCTCAATTCTTTGCGTACTGTGTCTCATTTTGCGTTAATGTTGCGTGCGACAAGCTGTTTTGATGATGATGTCAATGTTTGTAGTAGTAGTACAGCGCGACTTTTTTTGTCGCTTCTTATAATTTGTATTGTTTCAATTGATGATACAAATATAGAGGCGAAGGCAGCACCAGAAAAGACCAAAATGAAACATTTAGAACTATGGTTTTTTCCTCTAAAAATCAGTGATAAATGGTATAAGTATCTTATAATCAAAAGCTTAATTCAGGTGAAATAGCAAAGAAAATTAAATTTTTAAGACAAAAAATCAGAAAAGACTACTTGAAAAAATTCAAAACACTAAGAATACATAGAATCTTCAGATTAGAACAAACGGACTAAAACTAGCTCGAACCATACCCAACCACTACGAACCTGTTCAGACCACTTTAGCCCAAAACTATTTCAGCCTAAGCACACAGCTTCCTATCTTTGCAGCATGTCAAAAAATATCAAAAATCAGCGCGCGATTCTTCAAAAATTAGGGATTGGACAGCTCAATCCGATGCAGCAAGAAGCCCAATATCAGATTCATGCGAATGCAGAAGTCGTTTTACTTTCTCCCACAGGAACAGGAAAAACCATTGCTTTCTTACTACCCATTATGGCAGAATTAGAGCATGATTTGGAAGAAGTGCAAGCCTTGATCCTGGCCCCTTCCAGAGAATTAGCTATTCAAATTGAACAAGTGGCTAGAGAAATGGGAACAGGACATAAAATCAATCTTGCCTACGGTGGTCGCTCTTTTTCAAAAGACAAAACGAATCTAAAACACCGCCCTGCGCTGCTCATTGGTACACCTGGAAGACTAGCAGATCATTTGCGAAGACATACCTTTCCGAATGATTACATCAAAACTTTGGTATTGGATGAATTCGATAAGTCGCTAGAAATTGGGTTCGAGAGTGAGATGAAAGAAATCATTTCTGAACTGGGCCAAGTGCAAAAAAAGATATTGACTTCTGCAACTGAAAGCATCGCTATTCCTGACTTTGTAAAATTGAAACAACCCGTATATGTCAATTATTTAGCAGAAAAAATTGAGCAACTAGCCATTAAAATCATACTTTCGCCCAGTAAAGATAAATTGGAGACACTTGCCGAGACCCTTATTCAGCTAGGCGATCAAGCAGGTATTATTTTCTGCAATTTTAAGGATTCTATTCGACGAATCAGTGCTTTTCTATTTCAGAAAAACATTCCGCACGGCTGTTTTTATGGTGGCATGGAACAGCAGGAACGCGAGCGTGCTTTAATTAAATTTAGGAACGGTACACATCAACTTCTGCTCGCAACCGACCTAGCGGCGCGTGGTATAGATGTTCCTGAAATCAAATTCATTATTCACTATCATCTCCCCTTGCGCAGCCAAGAGTTTACACACCGAAATGGGCGAACAGCACGCATGCAGCAAGACGGTACTGCCTATGTTTTGAAGTGGAAAAAAGAAGATTTGCCTGATTTTATTGAAGCGATCAAGGCGCCTATTATACGAGTAGAACAGCTTCCACAAGGCACAAAAAACCGCCGAAAAAAATGGGAAACGATTATGCTTTCCAGCGGTAGAAAAGACAAAATTTCCAAAGGAGATATAGTTGGTTTTTTCTTGAAGCAAGGTAAATTAGATAAAGAAGAACTCGGTAAAATTGAGTTGAAGCAGGATTGTGCCTTTGTAGCGATCAACTCCCAAAAAGCAGCATCCCTTTTGCGGCAGTTGAACGGTGAACGTTTAAAGAAAAAGAAAGTGAAGTTGAGTTTGGTGTAGCTCCTAGTCGTTGCATAAAAAGTCCACAAATCATATGCTCAAATTACAAAATATGTCCTTCCAATCTCGTTCTGAAGCAATCATTAATGAAAGTATGGCTATTAAGCGAGCTATGCTCCTAGACACTCATTTGCTAGCTGTCATTGATCGGGCGGTACATTATTGCTTGGAGACTTACCAGAACGACGGCAAACTATTATTTTGTGGCAATGGGGGCAGTGCCGCAGATGCACAACATTTAGCTGCTGAATTTTCTGGACGCTTCTACAAAGATCGCGCGCCGCTATTTGCAGAAGCATTGCACGTGAATACCTCTTTTTTTACGGCGGTTTGCAATGATTATAGCTTTGAAGAAGTGTATGCCCGAAATGTGGAAGCAATGGGTAGGGTAGGGGATGTGTTGTTTTGTATTTCCACTTCTGGTAATTCGGTGAATATTATTCGTGCTGCGCAAAGGGCAAAAAGGCATAAACTAAAAGTGATTGCGATGACTGGAAAGAGTGGTGGAAATTTAGCTAAACATTGCGATTTGCTACTCAATGTGCCTTCATCCGATACTCCGCGTATTCAAGAAGCGCATATCTTGATCGGGCACATTATTTGTGAGTTGGTGGAGGCGGAGTATTTTTCTTGATTTTTTCATTCAAAGCCGCAACGAACAGACTTTCCTCTTTTGGACTAAGAAATAGCTTACGATCCGTACCGTATCGAATCAAAATACCATTCCACGCCAAAGCAGGTCGAATGCCAGAAGTGCGGTATTCGCTTGGTAAAATACTGTGGACTTCCTCTAACGCAATGCTGCCTTTCAACATGCCCATTCGGTAGTAGAGGTCGTTGTCACGAATGATGTAATAGGTGTTTTTCCATACATCAATGCAAAGAATAGCAATCAGTAGAAGCATCAGCAAGCTAATCAAGCAAATGATAAGAGTGGGTAAGTGGAATGGACGACTTTCAGTAAATAAAGAGGTAAAAAGTATTGTAAGGGAAACGATACCAAGAATTGCAAGGAAGACAAAAAGCATTTTAAAAAAGCGGTCTTTCTTGGAATAGTATCTAATTCGCATTGTTTGAAGTACATTTCTTAGTTCTGCGCTACTGTGTTTCAGTTTGGGGCAAAAAAAAAGTAGTTGCGCTTTACACAACTACTCACATAAGTAATCCCATGAACATATATATCTTTTGATTCTTCAATTAAGAAGAGAAATCTCTTTTTAGGTACTCTAAGAAAAATGATTGATTCGTTCCGAAATACATTCGGAACGAGTCATCATCGAAACTTTTATCCCATGAACATATATATCTTAGAGTATATTGGAGTATTGACCAGAACCGTAATAAGATAGTCCTTTCAAATTTTAACTTTTTCTTAACGCTTATAACCTCTTCTTATCTTTCATGATACAAATATGAACTGAACTCAGTATTAATACAAAGACAGAAAAAGTCTATTGTGAAAATTAACTTAGCTTTCTAAATTATAATCATCACAGTGTCAAATGGTTGAAAAGGGTAATGTGAAAAATTATAAAAAAATATAGCGGGTTTTAGGTATTTATTTGATAAAAAAAGAGTCGCTCTGTTTTCGCGACCCATCAATATAATCCCATGAACATATTTAAAAACGTCTCTTGCTTTGGATATTAGCTTGTGTATATCAAATATTCAAACTAAATTCGCATCAGATTAACAAGAACATATATATTATATCCTTTATTTATATCCCTATAGTTGTTTTGATTATATCCTATGAACATGATTTAAGCAAGACTGATTACTTTTAATCAGTCTTTTTTTTTGTTCTTAGTTAATCCGATGCAATCCAGAATTTATTTTTTGTAGGATTTAAAATTTGAAAAGTAGTTCGTCCCGAAAACTTCCGGGACGACTCACCATCAACAAATTATAATCCCATGAACATATCGTTTCAAATTTTTAGAAGCCTCTTTTAAACCTCTTCCTATTCTATCTTTCCCTTTTCTCTCAATCACGATACAAATATGCAACAGAATTTTCCGCTTACAAAGGACATAAGATAGGTATTGTGAGAAAAAAATATTATTGTTTTGCAGGTAAATATTTGATTTTCAGTTATTTAAAAAATATTATTGTGAATAAAAGTGAATTGAAGCCTACATTGCGATCTCAATAGAAAACAGTAGTTTTTCTTGATATTTCCGTTTTAATGACATTTTCATGACAAAAAGGTCATTTTTACTAATGGATTAGCCAATCTTTCGTCAGCTATTTTCTGGCTTTATTGGATGTGTTTATCTGAATAGTAAAAGTATCAGCCTCTTGCTTGAGGCGAACACGGTGAGGCAAATAAATTGGTGGACACTTTCGATTCAAGAAACATTAAATAATCAAATCAGCCTAAGGCTGAGCTCGTCATCATACTCTCAATTAAGTACTTACAAAGAAACAACAGCCTCACGCCCCACACCTGAGGCGGACACGGTAAGGCGGTCAAGAAGGTCACAAAAGCTGACCACTTGATTTTCGATGTACTTTCTTTACATTCTTTCTCTCTTTATAGTTCGATTTATTAGTCTTAGCTAAAGGTCCAAAACTCCTCTTTAGTAGGATAGATTTATCAAGTTTCATACTAACTTGAAAGTCGTGAGAAGTTATGGCACATCGAGGAATTTTGTAGAGAGAAAATTAAGTGATTTTCTTTCTTTCACAAACCTCTTTCTTGTAGGAAATGGAAAAGTACTTTTTTCATTTCCTACAAAAATAACCGAAGTCTCAAAGTTCTCTTAGGAATAGTAAAACAATAATTTATAACATCTGCCTGCTTCTTTTTCCCTTATTTGAACTTTAAAATCAGTCATAGTATCAACAATAATCCTTCTTTTAAAATTCAACTAAGAAAAAAATAAGCTAGTCCTATATTTATAATTTATTATTTCATCATTCCTTAGCTGATACTCTTTGTGAAAAAATGACTTTTAATCGTTCTTCAGTTCAGTCCACCTACTTCCAATAGGGGGCGTTTAGTTTAATGTCTATGTAGTATAGCGTAAATTAATTTGAATAATACAATATTTTGATTATCAAATATTTATAAGAAAAATAAAACTTTTGAGCCGAAATAATCGGTTCTCCAAAGGCTGTTTCTCGTCCTAGTTTGACCTAGCTTCTGCCTGTACATTTGTGATGTCAATTAGCAATACTTAGTAAAACACATCACAAACAGACACTAGTTATGAAACAGTCACCTACACAAGTGGTAGGGAGGGCTACTGGCCCTTCTTTTGCCCATCGCGGACCTGTATTAGGAGATATTCTTGGACCTACAAAAGGACCAGTGCTTGGAGATATACTCGGACCTCAATAAGGTTAAGCTATAGACCAATAACCAATTTGATCGTTTGCCATACAAGGATAGTCAGTCGTTCTTTTCAAAAATATTTTATGAATATGTTTATTCAATTAATCGTTGCCTCGAATGAGTTATTAAAACTTCATCAAAATATAAGAGATGCTATGAAAAGACAAGTTAAGACTTCAATGACGACTCACGAAAGGGTGTGGAAAATAGCGAATGTGAAAACGGAGGTCATTTTCGGTTCGCCTAAGAACAGGTGTAGGGGAGTTGGGATTTGTAAGGTAATGACGCTCTCGGCTATACAGGAGACAAATCGCCCAATTGCCTATTTATCAGTCAATAAGGGAGGTAGGGTAAAATTTGATTTCTTGAAAGAAACGATTACGGAAGCCATGTTGAAAATGCACTTCAAAGATGATTTATTTGTCGTAGTTGATGAGTTTCAGTTTACGGACATCTTACTCAAAAGGCTAGATCGAAAAGCACTTCGTATAGCAAATGGCATATATGAAGTCAAGCAAACAGAACGATTTTTAAGCGTGGTTTTTTAGTTTTTAACATTGTATTTACGCACATATTTAGATGCTAATTATACATCTTTAGCACTAGCAGCCGCTTGCACCTAATCAATAAGCAATACTGAAAGAATAGGTAGTACAGCAAATTTAAGCTGCATCGGAAAGGGAACTTATAGTGAGTTCCCTTTCTTTATTTGAAGGGAAAGTACATTTAACAAACTGTCAACTTACCAACTACCAAACTATTCCTCCACACGCTTTGACCGAAAAGTTCCATTGGGTTGGTAAAAGACGACTTCTGTTGCCTTTTCCTCCAACTCATCTATAGTGAATGCGACCGAGAACCCATTCAAGTCTTTTAGACCGAAAGTTGTATCTTGTTCTGGTACAAGTGTATAGGTCGGTTGGCCAGGAATGCTTAACTTCAGACTGGTATCATCCAAACGTACCGTAAAGGTCATATCCTTCAATTTATAATCGCCTGCTAATTTGGATAAAAAGTCAGGATCACTCAGTAAATCAGGCGGTAGTTTTTTGAAGATAATATCTTCCAAACTAGCTTCAAAAGGCGCACTTAGCTGAACTATGTTTCCCGATTTATCAGTTTGAAAGGTGAGGAGGATTTCGTATTCCAATGCTTCCAATTTACCCTGAAAAGTTTCAAAATGCCAATGCGTAAGCGGCATTTCAAATTTGTAGTATTGTGCGTGGAGTTGCTCCTCTTTTTCCAATATTTCCATTTTACCATAGCCTGGATGCTCGTATATACCAGTATAGTCCGCGAGATCGTGTTGCGGATTTGTACCTTCTATTTGCTTGGGCTTTTCCTCTTCTTGCTTCTCCTCTTCCTTTTCTTCATTTGGCTTATACCAATCGACTGCTTCTTTCTCCAAAAGTAGATCAATAGCGTAGCGTACCGCCATGCTTGGTAGTGCACTTCCATTCTGATTGCTCAAAGCGACTATACCAATATCTTCCTTTGGAAGCAATGCCACAAGCGCAGAAAATCCGTCAATATTACCACCATGTTGCACATAGTAAGTATCGCCGTAGTTAGTAATGAACCAACCCAATCCGTAAGAAGTCGGACCGAATTGCGCACTGCCCATTCCTGCACTAGTAATTGTTTTGTGTGGACTGTGCATCTTCTTGATTTGTTCTTCTCCGATCAGTTTTGTTCCTTCAAACTTTCCTAATTCTAGCTGAAAGTTGACCCAATTCAGCATATCATTAACTGTAGAATTGATAGAACCTGCTGGCCCGATAGCATCAATATTGTGAAAATCCATCTGGACAATTTCCTCTTCTTTCGTACGATACGGAAGCGCGTAATTTTCTTGCGCTTGGCTTTCATTGACCGAAAAATTAGTGCGCTTCATATTCAGTGGTGCAACGATTTTCTCCTGCGTGTAATCTTCCCAAGTCTTGCCCGACAATTTTTCTATGAGCACGCCAGCCGTCATATACATCAAATTCTGATACTGAAAAGTACTTCGGAAACTCTTGGTCGGTTCGAGATATTGAAGCCGATCAAAGAGTTCTGCACGTGAAAAGTCCGTTGCGTACCACATGAAATCATGCCTTGGCAAACCTGATTGATGCGTGACCAAGTCCACAGCGGTCATTTCACGGCTGGCGAAATCGTCGTGCAGCTTAAAATCAGGCATATAATTCACTACGGCTTCGTCCCATTCCAACTGACCTGCGTCGGCTAGCATCCCTAAACCCATAGTCGTGAATGCTTTAGAGGAGGAGCCTATAGCAAAAATAGTATTGGCATCTGCTTTCTTTTTATTCTCATAATCACGATACCCAAAGCCTTCTGCCAAAATCACTTTTCCTCCCTTGACGATCCCTATGCCTGCCCCCGCTACATTTAATTCATTCAGTAAAGAATCTATCAAGTTCGTGTAAGTGCTTAGTTTTTCAGGATCCACACTGATATCCCTTCTTTCCATAGAAAGCGGTAAATCCCTTCCATTCTGTGTAAACATTCCGTCCAATTTTTCAAAATCTTCCGAAAATGTTCCTTTGAAAGAAGCATTTCCAGGTACTTCTGGCAGACGAAAACTAATCGTCTCTTTTTGGATAGACAAATCTGCCAAATCCATATTTTTTACATTCTGTATCGGAATGTCTAGACTTCCTTTCCATGCTTCTACTTGCTCTTCTAATTCGATAATCATATCCAATTTCAAGCCACTCACCTCCAGCGTACCTTCCCAACGTCCTGCTTGCGCAAACGAAAAATAGACAAGTGCTATAGCGCATAATAGTACATATATTTTTTTCATCATAACTCATATTTTTTCGCAAAATAAAAATTGCCGCAAAAAATCTAATAAATATTAGGCAGAGGGAAAGTATTTATCGACTAGTGAAATTGACTCAATGAAACTCGAAAAAAGTAACTTTATATTCTCTACCTTTTTAAGACAGCGTGAAAACTTCGTTTTTCATTTTTTAACAACCAACAAGCAATTCAAAAGTGTAACGTTATTTTTGCAGCATTCCAATGTCGCAAGATGAAGGAAAAGTCGGTTACGTTTTAAATGTTTAAAAAATGTAGGAGCTATTGCTTCTTAAAACATTTTGTTATATTTTTGTCATTTAATAAGAGCCATTTTGAATTATTGTTCAATGACTAATTATAGAATTGGATAAAACTGTACTCTACAAAAATTTCTGATTATAACGGAATGCGGTGATTAGTAAATGCTGCAATAGCGTCTCATTAAGTGTTGAAATTCCATACACTTCGCTGCGTCAGCAGCGAAGGGAACTTCAGGAGGGAGAGCGGAATCGGCGGTAAAACTGCCGATTCCTCTCTCCCTCCAAAAGAATTTTCGCGCCGAAGGCGCGGAAAACTACTGAGTTTGCTGATTTTTGGAGACTTTTTTCTTTCACCGCAAAACGTTACAATCAGTAAAATTTAAGTCTTCTTAGTTTCCGTCGCTTCGCGGCGAAAACATGGGGGGATTTTGGGGGAGAAACACCCTATTGCGAGCCGCCGCAGACGGCGAGCCTACTAGTGTTTCAAAAAAAATAGAATAAAGTAATAAAACTGCTTCGAGCTATGCACTTTTTGTAGCTCAAACTGAAAAAACATCAAATTTCATATTTAACTTATGGCATCAGAGGAAAAAATTATGACTTCGCATCCACAAGGAAAGAAAGGCGTCCACATTTTGAAGAGACGCTACGATTTTATCAAGGATTTTATTGTGAAAACGGTGGAAGAGCATGGCGAAATCAGCTATCAGCAATTGAATGATTTAGCCGTTGAATCATTGACAAAGAGCTTCGATGGAAAAGTCGGATGGTATTTGGTGACGGTAAAATTAGACTTGGAAGCGCGTAATATTCTGGAACGTGTCCCTAAATCAAGTCCACATCGCGTACGATTTGGGGTGGCAGTTGCTAATGAATAGCAATTCTATCCACACAAAAAACCAATTAAATACAGTGTAAAATAAGTTTGTTTGTATTTTAAACAGGGGAGTTTGAGGGAGAAGAAAGGGTTTTTCAAAAACCCTTTCTTCTCCCTTAAGCCTTATCTACCGCCGTCGAAGACGGCGGTAATTGTGTTTTTGAAGCTCGAAAATTGGAAGAAACTTAGTTTACACGGTATTAAATACACTGTAAACTAAGTTTTATATGATTTTTCAAGGGGAGTTTGAGGGCGAAAGATGATTTTTGTAAAATCGTCTTTCGCCCTCATCCCCCTTTCCGCGCCGCCTTCGGCGGCGCAGGGATTTTTTTTGAAG
>JBCCRX010000191.1:0-12341 GCA_039201015.1 Bacteroidota bacterium
GAACATGTTATTGCCTGAAATCGTACAGCTAGATCACAAAAATTTTCAAAGAACCGTTTTTATTAACATTTTACTCGAAAATAGCCTAAGTCAATGTCAGAAAATCACTCAACAAGTATGCTCCGTAAATCGCTTCGGACGGAAACACCAATTTTCACTGATTTTTCCCAAAAAAATCAGTGAGAATTGGTGTTTCCGTCTATAAAAAACCTTTGGGGCATACTTGTTAAGCGATTTCAGGAGCGTTCCTGAGACTTATTTTGAGCATAGCTTAAGACTTCGTACGCGCCTACTTAAAATATTATAGGACAAGGTAATAAAGTACAAATATCTGATTATCAGTAATTTGTGTTCTATACGTCCTTTGTGATTCAAAAAATTGCACGGACTATTGTTAAGACATTTTCTCAAATAAATCTAAAAAAGCAGCCGCAGAAAGGTTAAAGAAATCCACCAGAAAGTGCGCTGCGATGCACCACCTCAAAGTTTTGGTTTTGTGATAGACAACGGACCACACTATTCCCATGACAAAAGTAGCAATGACCACTTCAAAGCCACTATTCACCTCAGAGTTGATGCCAAAAACAGCATGGTGGATAGAAAAGAAAAAGCTAGTGAACAGAATGGAAGCCCAGCTTGTCCATTTGTTAGTAGCGTCCATCAATAGGCCTCTCCAATAGAATTCTTCCAACCATGGATTGATGATGGCAAGCAATATCCACGGCAGCCAAACGGTCCAAGAAGATAAAGTGTCCAGGTGTGCTATGAATACAGAAAGCGGGATCAAACCAACGAGTAGTGCTAACATAGACCATCCCCAACTTCCTTGTGAGGGTTTCAACCAATTTTTGATCTGTTCTTTACTGCTAAATCGGTGGATAAAATAGGTAAACAAGCACCACTGCGTGAGTATGATTGGGATGAAGGCCCATTTTCCAATTAGCTTACTAAAGGAAATGGCTACTAACGTGCTAATGAGCACAATCACAAGGGGAGATAGCAATAGGATTTTGTTATTTTTCATTTACTTTCATTATTTAAAAGTCCAACGGGCTGGGTTTTTGAAGCCCTTTTCCAAGGCGTCAAAAGATTGTTGCAATAGAAGTAAGGAGATAGTAGTTCTTAGAGGAGAATAAGTAATATACATCTTGCTGTAATCAGTAGGATTGTTCATTGCGCTGGCTGTAGATCAGATCCGAAACCAGCGCAAAATCCTTGAGAGTGGATCACGAAACTATAGTGTTATGGTCAGGCTAAGATTCTTGTCAAGTAGAAAACTTGCTTCTTCAAAACTGGGCGGTCCGAATACAATAGCTGGATTGTTACTGAAACCATAAGCCTCTTCTGGAATCCTCATGGGTCCCAAATCCATTGCTCCATTATCGTTTTCGTCATGATATAGACTAATGGCATAAGTTCCCTTCGGAATATTCTTGAAAGTCAGCACACAGTTTTCTTTTCCTTCCAATCGGAACTCTTTGGTAACGGCAGCATCAACCGATAACCAGTCTTCTGGATTTTCGCAAAGAGCTAGCCTAATTGCTCCTTTTTGAGAAGATAGGTTGGTGACTTCGACCGTGATGGAATATTGATTGGATGATACTTGATGTGTTTGGAGTAAATAGAGAATAGAAATTAGTAATAAATGCATAATTTAAAAATTTGATTCGACTGCAAATAGGGAAATTAGGTGAGTTGCTCCGTCTATTTGGAACTAGACGGACGAGTTTTTTCGGTAAGCCGCAGGCGAAAGCCCATATTTGGCTTTAAACAGCTTGAAAAAAGTAGATCGAGCAGCGAATCCAGATTCATACCCAATGCCTTCTGCTGTGTAGTGGGCGTATTTTTTATCTTTTAATAGATTTGCAGCGTAAGCTACTCGATAGTTATTGACGTAGTTATAAAAATTAGTCGATAAGCCTTGATTCAATACTTCAGAAAGCTGTTGGCGGGAAATTTGTAGCGGCAAAGCCAGTTCTTGGAGGTTCAATTCTTCGTTTAAAAACAATTGCTGTTCTGACATCAATTGCTCTAAAGCTGCAATCCTTTCTTCATAAGCAATACCAATTTTGCTAGCTGTGTTTTCTGCTTCCAAAGGAACGGGTTCTGGTTGCCATTGCTCAATTTTTATGAGTTGTTTCGCTAAATTGAACCAAAAAAGAATCAATAAAATACTAATCAAAACGCTAACCACTTGGAAGGTATAGCGTATTTCATAGACAGCAAAGTTAGTGCTCAAAAAAATGGCGGACATAATCGTAAACACCGCTAGAAAAAATCCAATAATTAGATTACGAAGCCATTTCAGTTCCTTGCTTTCCACATTAGAGTAAAATTTGAGTAGTCGCTGGTCGTATTTATTAATTCTAAAAATACTCAGTCCTAAAAACACCACACCACCAATTGCGAGTACCATACCATGGTACACTATGATGTAATTCGGTGTACTGCTTGGAAAATTAATAAAGCCTTCCACCACTGAAACGCCTTCTTCTTGTTGCGATAAGAAGATCAACACCAAGACAAATAGGAGGTAGGGCAAAGTGTAGGGCAACCAATGTATCCACCTAATTTTCTCAGGACTTACCCATTGCCTCAATCCCATATAAAAGGCACTTCCCGAAAGCAAAGATACTGGATAAGCCAATATGTGTATCCAATTATTTGAATCAAACATATCATTAAACAGCAGTAAGAAATAGATGATATTGAGTGCTGTCAAGCTAATCCATATCACTAGAAAGCGATTCAATCTACCTGCCAATATTGCCATGAAAAAAACAGATAATAATACTGCATTAAATCCAAGACCTTCAAAAAGGAATTTCATTGCACTTACTTTAGAAGCTGTTTTGATTTATTTTTTGAGAATTGTTACCGGTCATTTTTTTACCAATTGAGGCAGCAAAAACGGAGTTTAGCCATCGCTAAAACTTGTCTGCCTCTGGCTGATGAGTATTCTGCTAACGATCAGTGGTGAAAAAAGGAGCATAACAAAATCGAAGTATTAAATGCAAACAGCTTCTGAGAGCATGTTTGAAGTTTCAAAGGGATACAAAGTTAAAAAAACGAAGACTTCGTATCCAAAAACCCACCTTAAAACCATGTCTGCCTCAAGCTGAGGTTTTTGAGAACTTGTCTGCCTAAGAGCTTGTTTGGGGCAGAATTGAACTGTAAATCAATAGTTTGCGGTTCACACCCAAGTTCGTGAAATGCTGGTTTATTACTTTCGACTTCGCTTCTGGAAAATTTGGGCGCATCAGCTAGAGAACAGACAAATTATAAAAAATGCCGTAAGCATGATAGCGGTCATCATCCTAAGGCAAACAGGTTTTGAAAATGCCTGTTATCTAGGCAACAAGGAGAATAGATGATAAGCAATCAGCCTCAGGCTGATACTTGTCATCAGAAGTGATATTTTTTAGGTGCGCCCGACAATTTTCATTCCATAAAAATTACCCGAAAAGGAGTACAGACGTGAAATTTTTCGACTGAAAGATCAAAATTTAAAGGAACTCTAATAAAACGATAAATTATCAAAAGTTTTTGTCTACTTGTTAGTACATTCTAGTTTATATTAATAACTTTGTGTATGTAAGTAACCAAAGGTATCATAGCTTTACGGACTCTGGAATATCATATTCTACTTCTCCATATACAAACACTTAACTATAGTAGTTTATCCTCTCAGACCCTAAAACTAGATTTCCCTACAATTGATCCAAGAGAAGTGAACAACAACTCATGAGTAAAGTAATAATATATCTATTGCTTATAGCATTGTGCATTGACACCTTTGGTGCACTAATTGGTGAGTTTGCTCACGTTGTTACCCACCTTATTCAGGATAGCCAATACAGTACGCACTTGCATCAAATCACTTACACGCATGCACATACCGAAGACGCGCTTGCTTCAGAAGAAGATGTTCATTCGCATCATTACAGCCTTTATTTGATACTGGACAAACCAGAAGTTGACAAAGGCGAAACGCCCTCAAGCGATTCTGACTACATCAATCTTTTAATGCTAAGCCTCAAAGGTATAATCGATGCAACACCTAATTTTCTGCAAGTATCTCTCTCTTTGATAGACAAGACAATAGCCTTTACAGAGAGACCTTTTCTGGATGTCTATCGAAAAATTCCATATCCTCCTCCACGATTTTTTGAATCATGTTTTCCTACTGCTTGACCAATAATAAAATTCATTGGGTAAGTATCTTTTTTGGTTCTCATAAGTAGTGAAATAGTCTCAATTGTGTGGCTATGGTCGTGCAAAATTAATTGCGCTGTAAGTTGTTGATTACAAAAGTCAAATTGGCAGATCAAGGCTATCCTAATAAAGTTGTAAGTAATTGATAATTAGTTAATTATACATCTGCCTCCATTTGTAGTTTTCAAGTCCGACTGCTCGCTTCTAAAGGCTGACTTCTAGTCATAGATTAGTAACATTACTTTGTGGAATGGTCTCATTCCCACTAGCCCTTTCTATGCAAAATGGAAAGTTCTAGTGATACGAGACTTTTATTAATACACTAAAAAGATTAGGTAATTTCTCTTACGATGTAGATACACATCCATAGAAAACAGCCTAAAATTCATTCATAAAAATCATGAAAAATAATACGATATTATTCAAATGTACAGCAGTGATCTTACTACTGTTATCTTCCATAATGGTTTACGGACAAAAAACAGGTTCTATACAAGGAACGGTACAATCTGAACTCGGAGAAAAATTATCCAATGTGAACGTCGTTTTGAAAAATACAGATCGCGGCACATTCACGGACAATGAGGGTAATTTCAAAATAGATAATCTGGCGGCAGCCAATTACACTTTAGAAATTAGCTATGTGGGTTTTGAGCCTATCGTCAAAAAAATTACCATCGCTGAGAATCAATCTACTCAATTTAATTTTGCTTTGAAGAGCAGCAGTACGCTTCTCAACGAAGTCTATGTAAAAGGCGATTGGTTGAATGCGGAAAATAGCGCTACTACAGTAAATGTTATTGACATTGAAGAGATTCAGACTTTGAATATAGAGCAGCCGCTGCGATTGATTGAGCAAGTGGCGGGTGTGGATATTGTTGCTTACAGACAAGGTGGCGTAGCCGATCAGTTTTCGATTCGTGGTTTTGGTGGTGGTGGTCACGCAGGCGAAGCGGGTGTGGAAATTGATGGCATTTCCTTGAACGAAGCAGAGGGACACTCCGACGGCTATGCGGATTTGAACGTCCTGATTCCACTTAACCTTCAGAGAGTACGAGTATATAAAGGACCTTCTTCTGTTTTGTTTGGTCGTTTTGCACAAGGCGGAACACTAGCAATGGAAACTAGAAAAGGCGGACTGTACCAAGACGTTAGCATACGCGGTGGTTCTTTCAATACTATTGATGCGCAGTTTGCGCAAGGCAGTATGATTCCACTTGGTGCATCTGGAAAGGGCATACAAACCAATCTAGCCATGCAGTTTTTCCAAACAGAGGGCTATTCCGAAAACTCGAATATTTTGAAGGGAAATGTGGCAGGTCGATTTGCCTACAACATCACGGACAAGACAGAAATTGCTTTGTCCTTAAGAGGACACGAAAGTGATTGGGAAGCACCGGGCTATATTTCAGAAGCACAATTCAATGATGAAGATCGCAGAAATAAGCAAGACGAATTTGCGGAAAATGATGGGGGGGAAAAGAGCTTCTATTCAGAGCGACTTGACCTAACTCACACCTTTAATGACAACATCAAATTGTTGCTTTTTGCTTACGGGCTGCAACAGGATTTCAGGAGATTTGCTAAGTTTAATTTTTCGCCAGGCGGACAAAGTGAGCGTTTCAATACCAGAAATGTATTCGCAACGGGTGGAAGTCTAAACGGTGCTTCTGAAATAGCAGGCTTTGGTATGGACTGGACGGCTGGATTTGAATATTATTCAGAAGGAACGGATCGGCAGCGATGGAATACCATAGAACGCGTGCGACAAAATCAGATTCAAGACCGGGAATTTACGATTCGATCTATCTCTACTTTTGTTCAAGGCGAAATTGCCTTAAGTAAGTACTTCCGTCCTTCTATTGGTTTGCGATACGATACTTACACAGGTGATTTTATTGCCAATGATCCTGGGCAGGACAAAATCAATAATTCAATCGAAAACTTATCCAACGTAGCTCCGAAATTGGGTTTTCGTTCCAATTTATTGCCTGCACTTGATCTTCGCGCCAGCGCCTCCAATGGATTCGCGCTGCCAAATGGTACGCTGAAATACGACGCGGATGTAAACGTAGATCCGATTCAATTGTGGCAGTACGAAGTAGGCTTGAATTACGCGGGAATAGATGGACTAGAGTTGGATGTAGTTGGATTTATTTTAAATACATCCAGAGAAATCGTAGAGTTTCCGATCGGTTCTGGTACTTTGGTAAATGCAGGAAAGACACAGCGACAAGGTATAGAATCTAGTGCGACTTATACGCCCGTCGAAGGGCTAAGAATGACGGGTACTTTCTCTTATATCCAGACTGAAATCTTGGAAAATTCAGAGGATAATTTAGTTGGCAATTCTTTGACCAATATTCCTGAAACTATTGCTACACTTGATGTGAACTACGTTTCTCCAGTGGGATTGGGTGCTCGTTTTAGACTTAGAGATGTTGGTACTTATTTTACTTCGCAGGATAATGAGGCCACCTACGAAGGTTATACTGTTTCTAATTTGAACCTATTCTACAATTTCAATAAGCAAGTCTCCAATACCAGTCGTGTATTCGTTGAAGTGCTTAACCTTTTCAATGCAAAATATGCAGAAGCAGTATTTGGCGGTGGTGGAGGTCGTTTGTTTGCGGCGGCACCTACTCGAAACTTTATGATAGGTATTAACTACAATTTTAAGTAAGGGACAGTGAGATAGCCTAAGGAACGTGAAATAATTAAATCAGCCTAAATGAAAAAGTTGGGCAGTAGCTCGAAGGTACTGCCTAACTTGATTCATGCAGCAAACCCAAATATTTTAATTTAAAAATCTAAACATGAAAAACATTTCAATAAAAGCATTTATTCTTATCAGTTTTTCACTCTTGCTTATTTTTAGCATGAGTTGCCAAAGCGGAGGGCACGATCACGCGCACTCACACGATGGCGAAGAACACGCCCACGCCCACGCAGCCAGTGACGAAGACCACACGCACTCGCACGATGATGGGCATAGCCATTCGCATGGTCATGGAGGAGACGGGCACACCCACGCGAGCACAGGCGATCGCCCTGCCTTTACTTATTTGGGGATGAATGGAGAATTTAAAATGAATCCAGGAGATTCGATGACACAGAATGATCCTAGAAATCCAAGTAGATTGGATTTGACAACGACGGATAAAGCGGGCAGTTTGACTCGAATTGCGTTTTACGATCATGCGGATATGAACAAACAACTCGCAGATTGTGGCTATCAATTTATGGGTAGCCGTCCCGATCCCCATTATTTTCCAGATGCTTCCAAAACGTCTATTTGGGATGTTTTCAAAAGAACAGAGGAATACGCTGGTGATTGTGCTAAATACGAGTACGTCATTTCTCGTTCTCCGCACGGCGATCCTATTCATATGCACTTCCGATACGGCAATGATGTGGAGGAATTGCTAGCTATGAGCAATGATGAAGCAGACAATCAATTCAATCCATGGTGGGCAACTTATTGCGCTCTAGATCAAGAAAATCCTTGTGATTAGGGAAGTCACGATTGTACTACAGAAGGTTATAAGCTACTGTGTTCCTGTTTTTCGCCTTGTAGCAGAACAAAACCTGCTCGGTCAAAAGGAGGAACTTATTTTTTGTCCATTACTTATTTTCTACAAATTCCCTAACTTCTTACCGATGCTCTTGTTAGTATTTAATTTCTTCAAGTTCCTTAATGGCTTATGAACTATGCGTTTTCATCCTTACTGCTCCTGCTTTGTCCTATTGTAGTTTTCACACAGGGACTGATTATAGACGATGTACATTACGAAAAACTACCTGTGCAATCGCAGTATAATGACGGTAGTAAATCAGAGTTCAAAGCACTGGAAGGGGTTAAGCAGCATAGCTTGAAAGCCTATTGCCCAGAAGTGCAAAATCAAGGGCAATTGTCAACTTGTGTGGGTTGGTCGGTAGGCTACGCAGCACTTTCCATGCAGCATGCAATCCAAAATGAATGGCTTGGACAAAAAGATTTGATCACCAAAAATGCTTTTTCGGCGCACTACATCTTCAATCAGATTAAAACGGGGGATTGCTACAGCGGAGCTTACATTGATTCGGCTATGCTGCTATTGCAAAATAAAGGCAATCTTCTTTCCCTCACATTTGATAATAATAAATCGGCTTGCGACCGACAACCTTCATCGGAGGAGCTTCGGCGGGCGAAATCTAATTCCATAGTAGATTATGTGGCTTTGTTTAGGAAAGATGCTCCACAAAGGGTCAAGATCAACAAGGTGAAATTGAGTTTGTTGTCGAATCAAGTAGTGGTAACGGGTTGGCTCGTACCTCCTTCTTTTTCTTCAGAAGGCATGAGAGGACTTGAGGAGTGGACGCCCGAAATAGACGAAAAAGGGGAATTGGGTCACGCAATGACAGTCGTTGGTTTCGATGATGCAAAAGGCGCATTTGAGGTGATGAATAGTTGGGGAACGAGTTGGGGCAATCAAGGTTTTATTTGGATCGCTTATAAAGATTTCGCTCAATACTGCAATTATGCTTTCCAAATGCGCATAGACGAGCGCCAGAAGCGCGAGAAAATTTACACGGCTAAATTTAATCTACAGCGATTTACGGATTTATCGGATGTGGGGGAACCGCTATTTGAAGCTGTCGCTTTGAAATGGAATAAGAAGGAAAAACGCTATCGAATCAATCGGAGGGTAGCCAGCATTGAGCGAGGACAAGTCTTTCAATTATTGGTCTCTCAAGTCAGCGCAGGCGCCTACCTTTATGCCTTTGGGATAGAAGCAGACAATACTTTAAAAGAATATTTCCCGCTTCAACAAGAGAGTCCACAAATCACCGTACCGGAGGTGGAGTTATTCGTTCCTGAGGCATCGTCAGGCTTACAATTCAATAAAGAGGGAACAGAATTTATTATTCTTCTAATCGCTTCTAAACCTATTGCGGATTACGCAGCTTTTCTGCAATCCATCAAAAATCTTCAAGTCGCCCCTAGGCAGCGAATTGATCGAATATTGGGATCAGCTGTCTTGCCTTTAGAGAAGGTCAATTACTTTAGTCGCTCTATGCAAATTGAAAATGAACTTAGCGGAGCTTACGTCATTCCTTTGGTTTTGGCGATTGATGTGCAGTAATTCCGTGTTCTCAAGTGTTTCAAAAAACGTATCTTCTAAGAGGTATGATTCAACTCACCCATCTTAATCATATTATAAATCTTAGATTTCCCGATGTCCAATTTCTGCGCTACCTTCACGACATTGTTATCGTATTTTTTTAGGAAATATTGAATGATTGCAATGTTGTATTCGCGTAGTGTTTTTTCCGTTGCCATGAAGGTTTCTTCCGATTGTATGCTTTGAAAACTAATATCGTCCGCCGCTATTTCTTTTCCGTCGGACATGACACAAGCCAAGTCGATAACTGCTTTGAGTTCTCTCACGTTGCCTGGATAATTGTATTGCATTAGCTTTTGCTTGGCGGCTGAACTCAACTGCAAAGTATCGTTGTTGTTGCTCTTGGTGTATTCTTTTATAAAATGTTTCGCTAAAATAAGGACGTCTTTGTCTCTAGCCCGAAGCGGTGGTAGCTTAATGGGTAAACCGACAATTCGATAGTACAGATCCGATCGAAAATTTCCCTTCTGTACTTCTTCTTTTAAGTCTTTATGGGTTGCTGTAATGAGCCGCACATTAAATTTTACAGTCTTATTGCCACCAACCCGCACAACTTCTCTTTCTTGTAAAACACGCAATAGTTTGCTCTGTATATTCAGATCCAACTCTCCGATTTCATCGAGAAAAATAGTGCCACCATTGGCTTCTTCAAATTTTCCTATCTTTCGATTGATTGCCCCCGTGAATGCTCCTTTTTCGTGTCCAAACAACTCACTTTCGAGCAGTTCTTTTGGGATAGCTGCCATATTTACTGCTACAAAAGCTTGTTTTCTTCGCTCCCCATTGAAGTGAATGGCTTTTGCTACAAGCTCCTTCCCTGTTCCTGTTTCTCCTACAACAGACACATTAATATTGGAAGACAAAGCTTTCTCCATAAGCTTAAAGGTAGGTTGTAGCGCACTGCTTTGTCCGATGATGCTGTTTTGAAAAGTATATTTGTGCGCCAATTGTTCCTTCAAAACCGCCACCTCTTTCCTTAGATGGACGTGTTCTCGAATATTCAGGATAGATTGCCACAGCAAATCTTTGGTGTGCTCATTTTTGATAATGTAATCTTTTGCGCCTGCTTTCAAGAGGTCAACTGCCACTGCAATTTCTTCCTGCGCACTGATGACAATGACGGGAATGTTGTTATTGAGATGCCTGATTTTGGCAAGTAATTGGTTACCGTCCATATCAGGTAAGCCATAGTCCACACAAATTACATCGGGCTGAGCATGCAACTGATTCAAACAGTCTTCTGCTGATTCAAATATGCTTACAGTATATTCAGGATTGAGCGAAAGATGGTGTTTTAAAATCTCAGCGTACCAAGGATCATCTTCTACAATAAAGATTTGAAAGTTCATACTGGTATCTTAATATAGTGTATTGTAATTGAGTGAGTACCCTGCCCAATTTAAACCACTAAGGCTTACAGGAGCAAAGCTGCAAAAGACTTGAACTACAAAAGAACACAAAAGAGAGAAATAAAACTTTTGCGTCTTTCTTAACCGCTTCACCGTGTTCGTCTTAGGCGCGAGGCTGTTGATTTCTTTGTAGTTGAAAAAAGCGTAAGTACTCAATTTTCACTTGATTTTGCCTCAAATGCAAAAGCGGATTTCATCTTATGAAAGATAGCAGTATTTTCGTAGATACCTCTAAACGCCTCTGCACCAGGGCCATAGGCAAAAACGGGAATCATCGCAGCCGTATGATAACCGGAAGTAAATGCACCAATAATACTGTCTTGGGTAGAGCCAGGATTGATGGCGTAACCGCCCGTTTCATGGTCTGCGGTCACGATGACCAAAGTTTCTCCGTCTCTTCGCGCAAAATCCAATACTTCTCCAATAGCATTGTCAAAATCAATCATTTCTGTGATGATGTATTCTGAATTATTGGCATGCCCACCCCAATCAATTTGAGAGCCTTCTATCATTAAGAAGAAGCCATTTTCTCCTCCTCTACGCTTCAAAAAGGAAGTGGCCACTCGAGCGGCATAAGGTAAATAATCTCGACCTTGTGCCCTTGGAAGGGGTTCGTCATTTGAAGTGAAATAGCCAAAATTTTTGTTTCTATTAATGACAATATTGTTGAAATCTATTTGGAAATAATCTGATATTTGATAACCTTTTTCTTTTAGTTCTGCGTAGATGTTACGGTCGTCACTTTCTCTCTGGTCAAAGTACTTTTTGCCACCACCCATAAAAAAATCAATCTCTGTTTTCACAAAAAAAGTAGCTATATCTTCATAAAGTTGTCGCCGAGTGACGTGTGCAATGAAAGAAGCAGGTGTGGCGTGCGTGATGTTGCAGGTAGCGAGTAAGCCCGTTGCCAATCCATTTTCTTCTGCATGCTCCAATATGCTTTTGTGCCAAGTAGTATCTGGAGCAACACCGATCGCTCCATTATAGGTTTTGATGCCACAAGCAAAAGCCGTAGCTCCTGCCGCAGAATCCGTAATCAGATTATCAGCAGCATAAGATTTGTGCAATCCAGTAATTGGAAATTGTTCCAAATTCAGCTTATTCCCGTTAATGTACATACCTGCAGTTATCTGAGTGAGTCCCATGCCGTCGCCGATCATCAGAATGATGTTTTTGGGTGATTTGGTACTTTGTGTATCAACGGACAGACTCGATAACGCAGTATTGTCTTCATAGATATTGGGGACAGTAGATTTACATCCCAAAAGGAAGAAGGTCAGAATAAAAAGAACAACTACTAATCTCATTAATTGTCTAATGTTGTGGGTTGTGTCTATTCACAAAGATTTTCTACTCAATCTTAAAATGCTAAATACAAAGGTATTTGAAATATTTGAAAAGCCGAAAAATTCTGGCTGAGGAACGAGGGATGAATAAACTGAGGTTCTTGACAAGATATTTTTGTGCTAATTAAGGCAGAAAAATCGCAATCCGCCTTAGGCGGACATAAGACTTTTTCTAACGAAAAGTAGCGCAAAACCTGTTCGCCTAA
>JBCCRX010000192.1:0-12285 GCA_039201015.1 Bacteroidota bacterium
TAGAAAGATATCGCCAACTATTAAATTTCGTTTGTTTTCGTTTAGAAGGACGTCGAGTCCTTCCAAACGAATCAAGGTTTTTTAAAGGTAGAAGCGGCGAAATTCGCCGCTTCTACCTTTAAAAAACCTTGATCAAATCATATGGGTTCGATGCCCATATGATTTGAAGATGAACGTGAGCTTCAGTAAATAATGCTGACCAAATAAAATCATTCAGAACCATTTATTTGGATAATCTTGATGTTTGAGGTTTCCTAACTTAAAGGACGCGGGCGTAGAAAACGACCGCCTCCTATCAATACTGCCAACTCGTCAAATCTGCTCCCTTTGGTGCTAAACTTTTCACTGTATTTGCCCATTTCGGAATAAACATGCGATGATAGCGCAGCCGAGAAATGGCGTTGGGCTGCGTAGGATCACCATTCCAGCAATGTTCAGCGCGATCTCCGTAGGTGACTTCTCCTTTGTAGGTCGGATTTTCGGCAGCTTGCAAAATATCTTCGATCAAATAGACCGCATTGTTGAGATAGTAATTATCCATATCGCCACAATACACATTGATTTTGCCTTCCCAATCTTTGCCGTATTTGTCCCAATCACGCTGAATGATGTACGCCAAATCGTAATTTTCTTTCCAGTATTCTGCCACCTCGTGGTCTATTTCACCCGTCAGTTTATTCCAGATGCGTTTCGGATAGCCGTCTGCGCCCACGGGCGAATAAACCGCTTCCCAAATATCCCATTGTTGTCCCGAACGACCTTTCGTTCCCAATGCCAATTCCCTCAAATTCATATCGCGCAGTGTAGCATCCACATTGCCTAAGTAGTCGCGATGTCCAGGACGCAAGGTTTGCTTGAATTGGCTATCCAAATAATAAGCGTTTTTATCTTTGTACAAATCTACCAAGCAGTACGCCTGAAAATCAACTGGATCGGGACAAGCGGCGTAGCAAGTTCCGTATTCTTTGGGGTACATCACTTGCACCGCCAAGGCTTCCCAACCGCCAGTCGAACCACCATACACAAAACGCGCCCAGCCTTCGCCGATGCCTCGAAATTGTTGTTCAATGTAGGGAATCAATTCATAAGTGATCGCATCGCCGTAAGGACCAAGATTTTCAGAATTGACGGCATAGGAATCGTCATAAAATGGATTGGCATGTTGAATTTTAATGGCTAGTACGCGCGGAAAGGTATCGCTCGTCCAGGCTTTGTAGAAGTCATAAGCCTCTTGCTGCACAATTTTGTTGTAGCCTTCCAGTTGGAAGCGTTCGCTGTAGTCGGGTTTTAAATTTGGGTCGGGTGGCGTGGTGCGGAAACCACCAAAATCGTAGGGAAAATGCCCGTGCATGATCGCTAATGGATATTTTACATTGGGATGCTCGTCGTAGCCCTCGGGCAGCAAAACGTGCGCACCCAAATACATATCTCTGCCCCAAAAATCACTCAATAGCTTGCTTTTAATGCGGATGTGTTTGATGTATTTGCTATCTTTTGGTGGTTCTATCGGTGGAATCGTTTGGTCGAGTGTAATTTGAATACTTTGTGGTAAATTATCGGCAATTGTTATTTTTTGTGGTGCATTGTAGATATTGCCAGGTGCGCGATTCCATTGCTGTCCCTCGCCTCTGTCCATAGGCATTTTTACAGTATGTCCGTCTGCCCTTTTGAAGGTTTCGTATTTGTGCAACAAGACTTGCACAAAATATTCTCCCGCTGGCACCGCCTGTAAGCTTTGAATAGGATAGCCGAAAGCCGCGCCGTCTATGGTCATCAATTCCCCTTTTTGCCAATTTTCTACATCCATACCAAAGATCAGTTGGGTACTCGGCCCGTCTTTAATTTGGAAGCGCGGTTCAGCACTTTCGTCGGTGGAAAGCATCAGAAGGAGTCGTCCGTCTAGTGCTTGCTCTTCTTGGTGCTGTACTTTGAAGGTGACTTGATTTTGGGTGAAGGCTAGATGGCTGAGGAGTAAAGCGAGTAGTGTGAGTGATAGGCGCATGCTATTTTTATTTTTTTGACACGGATTGAACGGATTTTAGTGAATCGTATATGCTCTCTTCTACTGCTTACTAAACCTCAAGCTCAATCGCTCTTGTGCTTGCTCGATTCTCAGCAAATAAAAGCCTTTCGGTAAATCTGAAACATCAAAATTGGTCTGAAACTGGCGTTGCTGCTTAGTAAAAAGCTGTTGCCGAATTGGTCTGCCAGCCATATCTTGCAGCTCCATTACTAGCTGCCCAAACAGATCATTTTCGATTTGAAGTGCCAATTGATCCTGCACAGGATTCGGGAAAATCTGGACGTTTTTTTCATTCAAATATTGATTGGTACTAGAAATAATCGTACTCACCAAAGCAGTATTGCTGTAAGCAGAAGCCTCGTTGCCCGTCAAGGCACGCAATCTATAAAAATAAAGCTGATTAATCGTTACATCTTCGTCCAAAAAAGTATTAACGTCCGAGGCGAGGCGCGCAATTTCTTCGTAGCGATAGTTCTCTCCAACGGAACGCTCTAGCGACAGTTGTATATTGCTGGAAGGCAAATCGAATCCCCAATTGAGCTCAACCGCTTCATTATCCATCAGCGAATCGGTCAAGGCATAGGGTCTGGGTAGAATGCTGCTGATGCTACAATTATTATCAATATATTCTATAGTAGCGGCGCGTACTTCATCGAAAAGTGGATAGAAAGCATCGCCTGGACAAGCCGTAGCACAGCCGTCGCGATGCCCCGAAACTTGCAATAAATTGCGACCAGAAGCATTGTGGCGTACGCGATCTATGGGATAGAGACTTTCGCTACAAGACTTCCACGCCAAAAACTGCACCAATTTATCAACCGCCGCTTGCTTAGGCGTAATATTTGTGAAATTACCCAACAAACAAATACCCTCCGTACCTGTATTTGCGCCACAAAAATGCGCACCAATCAAGTCTGCTCCACGTCCTTCGTACAAAACGCCATTCGGATCAACCAACCAATTGTAGCCCACATCGTCCCAACCTCTCGTATTGACATGAAAATCCCAGATAGAACGCACGACCGCTGCCCAATCATTCGCACTGTTCACACCCGCCGAATGATGCACAATCAAATGGGAAACGCTATTGGGAGCTGGTGTACGATCTTTAGGGCAATCTCCATCAGGACACCAATCCAGTCGTTCCTCGAAAGCAGGTTGCGGACAAGGACAAGAGCGAGTTTCAAGTTCGTTGTCAGTGGTTTCATTGCTCTTTTCCGTGTCGCCTGGATTATAAAAATGAAGAACGAGCTTAGGATCAATTGCTATATTTCCTTCCACATCCACAACATATTGATAAAAGCGATCTTGTGCTTCAGCGTACATCAATGTACTCACCCATTGGTGATCTTTTTCGAGTTCATGCGTATCTTGCTGTATCTCTTGGAATGCCTTCCAATTTTCGCCGTCTTCAGAAAAACGAATCGACATGCTCCATTCCACATCCGTATAGTCCGCCGTGACGGAATACGCCAAAAAAGGACGCACGTTGGAGATCGGAACAGTGAGCGTCTTGGAGAAAAAAATATCTTTTCCATTTTTCAATAAGGCAGCATCCGTCATCTGCGTCTCGGATAGTAATTCAATTTCAAGGTGCTGTGCATGGAGACAAGCAACAGAAAAGATTACGAATAGGAATAATATGTTTTTCATACAGTGATTTTGTCTATGGACAAAAGTAAGGAAGTGTTTGTCTTTTCAACAAACGCTAAAATCAACTCAAATAGTCCTTCTTTAATAAACCATAAACAAGCGTATCTTCAAATTGCTCGTTTTTGAAGGTGTCTTGTCTCAAAAGCGCTTCTTGCTGAAAACCCAATCGCTCAGGTATCGCGCGACTTGGAAAGTTTTCTGCGGACGCTTTAATTTCAATTCGATTGAGTCCGAGTTCTTCAAAAGCATGTGTGATCATTGCTTTACAGGCTTTGGTCATAATGCCTTTGCCTTGTAAATCGGCGCGCAACCAATAACCAATTTCTCCCTTTCGGTTAGCTTTGTCAATACGAACGAAGCCAATAGAACCCGCCACGGCATTTTGATGAAAAATAATGGTCGGCAGCCGCTGTCCGCCTTCTAAATATTTCAAAGATTCTCCGATAAAATTATAGGTATGCTTGACTTCTTTGGTATGTTCTACCCAAATCAGCCACTTTCCGAGATAAGCTCGGTTGGCTGCTACGGCTTCAAAAATAGCCTCAGCAAATTCATAGCGTGGAAAGTGTAAACTGGTGTTCTCGTCAATTTTTTTAAAGCGACTTTCTTCAATGATACTAGAGGGAATGTGTGTGCTGCTTGCTGTCATGACTAAATAATTTGAGCAAGTCAACGTTTGTTGATGCCTAATTTGTTCCCTACAATAATCTTTTGTGCCGCAAGATTCAAAACTGCTTCCTAAATTCAGAGGGATTCATGCCCGTTTGCTTCTTGAAATATTTCACAAAATTGGTGCTTTCCTCGAAGCCCGATTCGTAAGCAATTTCTTTTATGCTGTAGGAAGTATTCATTAACAATCGCTTCATTTCTATAATCAAAAAGTCATCAATGTAGCTTTTGGCAGACTGCCCAAGCATCTCTTTTGTGATTCGATTGAGGGTCTTGGTAGAAAGATGCAGTTGATTGGCGTAAAATTTTACCTTTTTGGACTTTAATACATGTTGATTGAGAAGTTTTTGAAATTCGACGTATTCTTTTTGATATTTAGACTTGGGGTTCAAGTCACGATGTGCTTTGCGGATACGTTCAGCGAGGCAAAGGAAGATGCGCAATGCGGCATGCATAATTTCTGCGGTCAGTAAATCATTAGGCCGATCAAATTCTACTTTCATACGCACTGCTAGATTCCTAAAAATATCGACTTGCGCTGCTTCTAATTGAATGACAGGCGGATAAAGGTGATAATTGTACAGGCTCAATTCTTGCATTAGATTGGAATGCGCGTTATCTCTTGCTAGAAATTCTTCGCTGAACAACAAAAAGAAGGCTTCGCGCTCCATATTCTTCTCAAAAGCATGTACTTGCTCTCGTGAAATAAAAATCATGCTATTGGCTTGATAGGGATAGCTTTTGAAATCAATGTAGTGGACACCTTCTCCTTTGAGGACAAACAGAATTGCATAGAATCGAATGCGATGCGGACGAAAAGGATCGTGATCCAATGATTCATTTAGTAAAATCTCTCGGTTGCGCGCGATGCGAAAACCAAAAGGTCTGCCTTGCAGAGATTGCAGATTGACAGAAGGTATCTCGTTCATTTCTAAAGGGCGTGTGTAAAATAATGTTTCTCTTCCCCTTACTAGGTTGAGAGGGCGAGAGACTGAGAGGGCGAGAGATTGAGAATTTGAGAGACTCGCTCGCTCAAACTCTCAAACTCTCAATTTCTCTCAAACTCTCAATTTCTCTCAAAGCTCTCACCTTCTCCTACGCAAAAGCCACGTCCATTGCCCTACAGATTTTTTCCGCTGCTATTGCCAAATCATCTTCGCTGTGTGCTGCGGAAACGAACCCTACTTCGTAACCTGAAGGTCCTAAATAAACGCCGTCTTGTAATAATTCATGGTGCAAGATTTTGAATTTCTCCATACTCGCAGGGTCAATTTGGTCGGCGGTGATGATGCGATCTTTGCTAAAAGCAATCCAGAAAATAGAGCCAATGTGCGGAATGCGAACGGCATAACCTTGCCTATCGCAATGTGCTTGAAGTGTATTGGCAAATTTTGCTGTCTTTGCTGCCATTTTTTCGTAAAAGCCTTCTTCCAATAACTGCTGAGCAGCCGCATAACCAGCCGCCATGGCGACGGGATTAGCAGAAAGTGTACCAGCCTGATACACAGTACCTTCTGGCGCGATATGCCCCATGATTTCATGACTTCCACCGAAGGCACCTACAGGCATGCCACCACCGATGATCTTTCCATAAGTAATGATGTCTGGTTGAACGTTGTAATAGCCCGCAGCTCCTTCAAAACCTACTCGAAAACCCGAAATGACTTCATCAAAAATTAGTAATGCGCCGTACTGGTCGCACAGTTTGCGTAGGGTTTGTAGAAAGGAGCGATTTTGAAGTAAAAGTCCATTGTTGGCGGGCACAGGCTCTATGATGATACAGGAAATGTCTGTTGCATATTGCTTTAGGGTTTCTTCCAAGCGTTCTGCATCGTTGAGAGGAACAACGAGGGTTTCTTGCGCAAAGGCTTCGGGAATTCCCGCCGAAGTACTCACACCAAAAGTCACTAAACCAGAACCTGCTTTTACCATCAAAGAATCTACGTGACCATGATAGCAGCCTTCAAATTTAATAATTTTGCTCTTGCCCGTAACGCCTCTTGCCAAGCGAATCGCAGACATCACTGCCTCTGTTCCAGAACTCACAAACCGCATCTTTTCGATGTAGCGATTGTTGTCTAGGATCAATTTGCCCAGCGCATTGCCCATACGGTTGGGTGTACCGAAAGAAGTGCCTTTTGCTACAGTTGCGGTGACGAGTTCTCTGATTTTTTTGTTGTTGTGTCCTAAGATCAAAGGCCCCCAAGAACAGCAAAAATCAATGTAGGTATTGTCATCCTCGTCGGTGATGTGCGCGCCTTGTCCTTCTTTGATGAAAAGGGGCGGTCCAGACACGGATTTAAAGGCACGAACGGGGGAGTTCACGCCACCTGGAAAGTAGTTTTTAGCCTCTTCAAATAATACGGCTGATTTTGCTCTGCTTTTGTTCATTCTACGTTCAAAAATTTAATGTACAAATGTAACAGATGCCATAAATATTTGTGTGAGCTACCTTCACAATTTGACAAATCTAATACGAAGACGGAACTTTCTCTGAAATACTGCCACTAAGACAATCAGAAAAAATAAGGCAACATATCAGAAATAAAGTGCCACTAACCTTCTTCCCGCTCTTCCCGCTCTTCCCGCTCCAAACTAGAATCGACCCTCTCTTATTTGGATAAAATTTACTTTCACCTTATAATAAATTTGCAAACTAATTTTTATTTAAATTAATATCTTGTACATTGTCGCTAATACCATTTTTCATTAAATAACAAGCAATGAATTTCCTATCTGAAACTTGGTTCATTGAAGGTAATATTGACTTTGAATCGAAGAAATACACGCTGCTCGCTTATCTGCAGCGCATCAATAAAGCCTTTGACGAGCATCAACTTTACCCTTCCCTCGCTGATCTAATTTTTCACTACCGGAACCTACAACAATTCAAAGAAAGCAAACAATTGCTGCGCAATCAGTTTCCAAAAAAATTGACGGGTATTCAGTTGGAAAAACTGAAAGTAATTTACGAGGAGATGATGGAAGATGATGGTCTAATGCTGGAGATTGAAGACATTGTGCATTATGCGATAAATAAGATGAAAAAGCCCATGACCCTCGGAACAGAGTTCTATGATTATGTGGAAAGTAAAATGACTATTGTTCCTGTTGGCATCTTGCCACACCGCACCGAAGAAGGTTATTTCTTCTTATTTGATGGCACGAACTCCATTAAGGTGTATGACTATAAAATGAGCATCATTCGAAGAACCCACGACCGTTTTCGCTCGCTCCGTACGCACTTCATCAAAGAGTGGACACGCAGCTTTATCAACACCTACGAGAGCATCAAGTCAGAACTACTACGCACTAAGAAAAGCTTAAATTTGCCTGCCGTCTATGCGATAGAAACTTCTTTGGCTTATCCCGTCGATTCTACGCTTTTGCCTGTTGCGAAACGTTATCTGGTGCGGCATTTGTCGGAGGCTTAGGTTGGCGTTTTTTATAGAAGCGCTGCTTGTAAAGAGGAGATACAAAAAATGACTCGTCGTGGGGATTTTGTGGATAGAAAAAATTATGTAATTTTCTCTTTCCACAAACCCCTTTCTAGGGGGAAATGAAAAAGTACTTTTTTCATTTCCCACAAAAATAACCAAAGACCCCAAGAAATAGGTTTTAGAGCTTGTTCGGATGTCTCTTTCTGGTCAAATATTTACTAGCAAGGAAATTCTACGAAATGATAATGCGTTCAATTTTGACTAAGACCTAATCAAAAAGGCATTTAGCTTATTTGAATGTGTGTCCAAAATAAAACGGAATCATTATGGAAGCTTACGCAACGGCACTAACTTACGCCATTCCCTTCTTCGTCATTTTAATTTTGATAGAAGCCATTGCCGCCAAAATCATGCGCCGACAAATCAACAATAGCATGGATGTCATTTCCAGTTTGAGTTCAGGAATGACCAACACTATGAAAGATATTCTGGGTTTATCTATTGTTGTTTTAAGCTATAGTTGGATGGTAGAACATTGGGCGATATTTGAGGTGAAAGCCAATATTTGGGTGTATCTTATCACTTTTGTTTGGCTAGATTTTGCAGCCTACTGGTCGCATCGTTTGAACCATACTGTCAATTTATTTTGGAATCGACACATCATTCACCACAGCAGCGAAGAGTTCAATCTTTCTTGTGCGCTGCGGCAATCTATTTCTGAAATTGTAGGCATTTACTTTTTCTTATATATTCCAATTGCTTTGTTGGGTGTTCCCGCTGAAGTTATCGCAATTGTTGCTCCCGTTCATCTATTTGCGCAATTTTGGTACCACACGCGCTTAATTGATAAAATGGGCTGGTTAGAATACGTTATTGTTACACCCTCGCACCATCGAGTACATCATGCGATCAATCCAGAGTATATCGACAAAAATTATGCGGCTATTTTTATTCTTTGGGATAAATGGTTTGGCACATTTCAGGCAGAACTGAAAGAAAAACCACCTGTCTATGGCACACTCAAACCCGTGAGTACTTGGAATCCAGTTTGGATCAATTTTCAGCACCTTTGGGGTTTGTGGAAGGATGCCTGGCGCGCCAAAAACTGGTGGGACAAAGCAAGAATTTGGTTCATGCCGACGGGTTGGCGTCCTGCCGACGTAGCTGCGAAGTATCCGACTCAGAATACAGTGAGAGATGTCTATCAACGTCCTAAATACAACAGCAATCCGTCCAAATTCTTGATTGTTTGGTCTTGGGTGCAGTTAGTGGTGAGTATTCTGTTGATTTACTATGCTTTGATGAATTTTGGAGCGTTCCGCTATTGGTCGGTACTCCTATATATGAGTATCGTTTTCCTTTCTATTTTTTCTTACACTGCTCTGATGGATAAACACTGGTTAGCGATTCCACTAGAGATTGTGAAATTTGGATTAGCGATTGTTATGATCTATCAATTAGGAGGGTGGTTCAGGATTGATGAACATTTACTGGGCGGAACGGTATTGATTTCGGCTTACTTCGTGCTTTCTCTACTTTTGACCTTTTACTTTAGTTGGATGGAGCATTCAAAAGAAACTTCTATGCGTGTTTCGGTAAAGGCTTAATAAAAAAAATTGGCTACTATATCACAGGACGTAGCAGCCAAGAATTTTAACGCTTAAACTTATTCATCTACAAGGAAAGGGTCCTGTAATGTCTTGAATAAGGATAGGTGTCACCATCATTACGTAGTGTTGCGCAGCCATAGTATTTGTGTTTTATTTACTAATATCTTCGCAACAAAGATAAAGCAGCTTGTCGCAGCTACTATGGACACTTTTCTACTTCTATTCCTCCATAAAGTAAAGATATTCTTAATATTTTTATTTCTAACTATTTGATTATTAACAGTATAAGAAAATGGAATGTATCTTTCTGTGACTTACCCCTGATTCATAGATTTTTTTCTTCTTTAAAAATGCTTACGCTGTACACTTACCGCGGAACTTAAGTTATGAGAAAACCCTTCATTTGGCTTTTAGCAATTGGCAGTTAGCTAGTTTTTAGCAAGGCATTTGTGTGCGTTTAGTACAGTTGTCTGAGCAGTTTGCGCTAATTAATTCAAAAGTCGTTCATTTTCCCTCGACAAGGAAAGTATTCACATTTTCCTCTATTTCTTTCAGCAAATGTTTGCTCATTCTTGGCTGGAATTGCTGCCCCGTCAATTGTTCATACAATTGAATGTAGCGTTTGGAAACGGAATCTACGAACTCGTCGGGCATCTTCGGCATTTGCTGTCCTATTTTGCCTTGAAAGCCTTGCGCCATCAGCCACTCCCGCACAAATTCTTTGGAGAGGTGTTTTTGGGCGGTTCCTGCTTTTTGACGTTTTTCGTAGCCTTCTTGGTAAAAATAGCGCGAACTATCTGGGGTGTGGATTTCATCAATCAAATAGATATTGCCGTCCTTTTTTCCAAATTCGTATTTGGTGTCCACTAGAATCAGACCGCGCTCGGCAGCCATTGCAGTTCCTCGCTCAAAGAGGGCGTAAGTATATTTTTCTAGCACTTCGTAATCTGCTTCATTGACAATACCTTGTGCAATAATATCTGCCTTTGAAATGTCTTCGTCATGTCCTTCTTCTGCTTTAGTGGCGGGTGTGATGATAGGATCAGGAAAGCGGTCGTGTTCCTTCATGCCTTCTGGCAATTTTACGCCGCACAATTCCCTTTTTCCTGCTTTGTAAGTTCGCCAAGCATGCCCTGTCAAATAGGCGCGAATGACCATTTCTACTCGATAAGGTTCGCAAATATAGCCCACCGAAACATTAGGGTCGGGTGTTGCCAAGAGCCAATTAGGGGCAATGTCTTTGCTAGCATTAAGAAAATAGGCAGCAATCTGGTTTAACACCTGTCCTTTGAAGGGAATGGGACGAGGTAAGATGTGATCGAAAGCAGAAATACGATCAGACGCAACCGCTACAAGCAAATCATTGTTAATGGTATAGACATCCCGAACTTTACCACTGTAAAACTTCCTTTGATTGGGGAAATTAAATTGGGTTTCTTTGATACAGTTGTTGTATTTTTTATTCATCTGTTTTGGGTTTGTGGTAAAATAGATGCGATTTGTCAAATTTTTAAAATTTGACAAATCTGTTTGTTTTCCTATGACGGTCTCAGCCTAAGACTGATGCCTGTCATCTGTGACGCTAGAAATAACAGGTACTTTCACTTGTTATTGATGATAAATTAGTCGTGAAACCAAAAATTACTGCTGCAAATTAAAAATAAATGTATGAGTAAATTAGTAAAAATAGCATTTTACGCGCTAAGTATTCTTCTTTTGAGTGCTTGTTCCAATAAATTATTAGATTTAAAAATGGAAGCCACTTCCGAAGATGAATTTACTTATCGCAACACTAGCATGATGGAATCAAATGTCTCCGTAATGGGCATGGATCAAAAAGTTATTATAGAACAGAGCACCGACCAAGCTTACGACATTGTGGAGCGCAATACCGATGGTTCTATGGACATTAAATTGACTACTCTGAGTTTGAAAATGGAGCAAATCAACCCAATGATGAGTATGAAATTTGATTCTGAAAATCCTGAAGAAAATGAACCTGAAGAAATGGTGAAAGGCTTCAAAAATATGGTCGGTAAAGAGTATGATATGAAGATGAGTGCAAAAGGAGAAGTGATAGATTTGAGCACAAAAGGCAGCGTTTTTGAAGGGGCATTCGATGGTGTTCCAAACGGAGAAGCAATCGCGGCCCAAATGGAAGAACAATTTGGCGTAGAAGCTGTGAAGTCGAACATGGCTCAAGTAACTGGCTTTTTCCCAGACAATCCCGTGCAAGTAGGTGACTCTTGGACTAAAAATACGACGATCACCTCTGGTATGAGCATGTTGGCGGAAACCACTTACACACTCACGGAGCGAAAATCGGGCGTTGCGACGATCACTTTCAACAGCCAACTCAAATCCGATCCAGATGCTGCTCCTTTGGACATGATGGGCATGGAAATGAAATACGAATTGACGGGTACGCAAACGGGTACGATCAAAGTAAATGAAAAAACGGGCTGGACACAGAAAACAGAGGGCGAACAAAAAATGGAGGGTAAGATGAATATGTCTGGTGGCACGGTTGGTGAAATGAGTGCAGATATGAATACGCTTACCAAATATACGTACGAGCGTATAAAATAAGCTCTTAGTGTGAGCCTGTGTCAGAAGTCGAAATTTGCAAAATATCAAAAATTCAGGAAATTATCGCGCTCTTTAGACTTTTTACGTGCGTGTAGCAAATTGCATTTCTATAAAAAAATTTAGTGCAAGAATATTGAATACCGTGTAAACTAAGTTTTTGTTAATTTTGAGAAGCGAGAAATTCCTTAGAATTTCGAGCTTCAAAAAACCCATCTGCCGCCGTCGAAGACGGCGGCGAAAAAGGGTTGAGGGAGAAAAAAGGGTTTTTCTAAAACCCTTTTTTCTCCCTCAAACTCCCCTA
>JBCCRX010000193.1:0-12248 GCA_039201015.1 Bacteroidota bacterium
AATCTCCTAATGCAGTCTTACATGCTCCTAAGTGCGCTTAAATGTTCCAAAAAATATCATATTCCACAAGAAAACCTTTCATTACTACATCTTCTACCCATTTCCAAAAACTAAGACCTATCTTTGCCATTGAATAAAGGTATCTCCACAACAAAATTTCCTACACACTATAAAACAATCATCAATTGGCAGTCAATCAAGACCAGAAACAATTCATACTAGAAGGCAATCTGACCAGCGTCATGTGGAAACTATCCCTACCTGCTATCCTCGCCATGGTGCTCTATGGTATGAATGCCTTTATGGACACCGTTTACATTGGTCAATTGCTGGATGAAACTGCACTCGCAGGAGTTGCTTTAGCTTATCCATTGACTTCGATCACACTCGGACTAGGGTCCTGGATTGGGACGGGTGCTGGAAACTATTTGAGCATTTCCTTGGGGCGAGACGATCAAGATACGCTTCAAAGAATCATTCCCAATACTACTTTTTTGACATTAGCGGGTACGCTACTTTTCGCCATTCCTGCTTACCTCTTTGCAGAACCCTTGCTGCACATTATGGGAGCGCGAGAAACGATCTTGGAGTATGGCGTCAATTATTTCAAAGTTACTTTACTCGCTGCACCACTTTGGGTTTATGCTTTGAGCCTCAATTTCATTGTCCGTTCTGAAGGTAAAATGCTCACCGCTGCGCTCATCATGGCGAGCGGATTGATCTTGAATTTGGCACTGACGCCCATACTCATCCTCTATTTCGATATGCACGTAGAAGGTGCAGCTTGGGCAACTAATGCAGGTATGTTGGTGTACTGCATCACCGGTTATTTCTATTTCAAAAGCGGCAAAGCTTCCTTTATACCCAATATTAATAGCATTCGGTTTGACAAAGAGATTTTTCAATCTATCTTGAAATTGGGTTTCCCAGGCTTCATTTTGACGGCTATGGGCGTGGTGCAAGCCATCGTCGTTTTCAATGCAATCGTAAAAGTGGGAGATGACACCGACCTTGCCTTCTTTGCAGCCGCTAACCGCATTGTATTATTCTTGATGACGCCACTCTTCGGATTGATGCGCGCCCTGCAACCTATAGAAGGTGTCAATTTTGGCGCAGGACAACTTGAACGCGTTCGAGCCAGCTTTCTGCTTTTCTGCAAAACGGGTTTTGGTTTGGTATTTCCATTTTGGGTTTTTATGATGTTCTTTCCAGAACCCAGTATCCGACTCATGCTCCCCAATGCCGAACTCACTTCCGCAGACATCCTCAATTTTAGAATATACGCCGCCATCATTCCGCTGCTGCCTTTCGTTTTTATGGCATTGACACACCTTCCAGCCGTCGAGCAACCCAAATTTGCTAGCCTCATTGGCATCGCTAGACAACTCGTATTTTACGTTCCCGTCATGCTGTTACTGCCTCGTTTCATTGGTATTCAGGGCATTTACATTGGTGCGACTGCCATTGATGTAGTAGTGACGCTTTGGCTAGTGTATATTGTTTATCAGAGCTTCAAAAAACTAGAGCCGTCCGCTACTCCACAAAAGGTATAGCCATTTTAACTTTCCAGCCGTTGTTTACTGCTCCCGCGCCATTTTTCAAGTGCATCGTCGAATTTTCTCCTTGCTTCACCGACAAAATTTACACTTCCACACTTTTTTGAGCTAATTGGAGTATTCTTTAACACTAAAAAATAATGGTATGGCAGGATTTGGTAGTGGATTTTCAATGGCGGCTTCCCAAAGCTTAAAAAATAATCGTTCACTTAAAAGAGAACGAGGGACTTATTTCAAAAATAGAAGTAGGCAAGCACATCGCTACATCATTCCAAAAAGTGATGATAAGTTGTTAGTTGAAAAATCAGCATTAAAGTATAGGTATCATCGAAAGTTATGGAAAACTTACGCTGTTGTTGGGATTTTGACTATGATGCTGACTTGGATGATGTTGCAACTTATTTTGATCTAATATTTTCGTGCTTGTGATCCCAAGCACAGTACGTACCTGTGACACTTATATAAACTTGGAATATTCCTGTTATCGACAGTACATCCCTACGAGATTTTCCAACCGAATCCTATAGTAGGATGCGAATATTTAAACCTCGTAGAGGCGAAATATTGATAGCAAAAATATTAATCTTTTTACCAAGCGCCGTAGGTGCGGACTATGAAAAAACGAAACTAGAAAATGAAATCATAGGCTCAAATCAGTGTGAAATTAACCACCTCGTATTTTTACTAGAAACCACAGAAGTAGATCAATTAGGATCAGGAAAAGAAAAGGGAAACTGCGAAAAATGGGCATTGAATTTATACAATTTTTCATTCCTATTATGACAATTTGCTACTCTTTTTATAACTCAAAAGGGCGGTTTCCTAGAATGGGAACATGCCTTTCTAAAAACAAATATATTATGATTGGTAAAAGATTAAATCAATTAAGTTTAAAAGAGCTGAAAGCTAAAGCAGATAGGTTAAGAGACGCAGCACGATTTACAATTGTTTGTACTGTTCTTTACAGCTTGGCTGTAGTATTTCTGTTATTCAAAGTCACAGAAATCTCAGCTTTTTCTAAAGAACTGATGACTTTGGCAGTATTGGTTTCTGCATCGTTTATATCAGTCAGGAGATTACGGAGAGTAGAATTAGAAATTGATAAGAGAGTTTCTTCTAAGTAGGTGCGGACTGTGCCAAACAACAGAATAATTTTATGTCAAAAAGAAACCACGATGCGGCAGGTGTTCCACGTCCACCAAAATAAAAAACGAAAACCGATCGCCTCGGACTGTGTCCGATGATGCTACACGCTCGTCTAGTGTTTTGCTTTTTGTATGATGTAACAATCGACTTTGCGAGATGAGCGTATATTACAGCTCGGTTGCAAACCGAGCCGATCGTGGGCGTATATTAGATCGAAGTTGTAAACTTCAACCATCGGGGGATAATTTGTTAACAAGTGGCACTTTGGCGATATTTATAAATTGGTCGTTTGTGTAATATCAGCTATTTAGAATAATTTGCTATTTTTATTCATCTAAAAACAGCAAATGAATTCAACCTATGAAAACGAAAAACTTAATCTGCGCGCTTCTTGTTCTTTTTAGCCTGAATACAATCATACTAAGCCAAAGTACTTCCACGCTACTTTCTGAGGAATTAAAACAATGGATAGTATCTGCCAATCAACAGGAGCAAAATAAAGAATTAAGTACTTTATCGGATGCTGTACTTACCTTTGAAGCATCCGAAAAACTGGACGGTATGCTCTTATCCTTAGAAAATATCGTCCAGCTTTTGGCAAAGGAACAAAGAACCGAGGATTATACAGCATTTTCTCGCTTACTCGGTGCATTTTACAACACGCAACTACAGAACTATCAAGCAGCTAAGCCACATTTAGAAGCAGCTTTAAAGTTTACGTCCAAATCAGAAAACCCAATGCACTACCTCAAAACATTAGATTTGATAACGACTAGTTACTATTGGCTTTTTGAATCTGAGGGAGCGATGCAGTACGCAGTGGAAGGACTAGAACTGGCGCGACAAATAAACAATCTGAAATACAAGGTGACTTTTTTGCAATGGGTGGGTAGAATATTTGTGATTCAGCAAGAATGGAAACAAGCTATCGAATATTATACCAAAATGCAAGCCTTGGCTTTGACGACAGATGATGCTGAAATGAAATTTGGTGCGCATCTGAATTTGGCTTGTGCTAGCTTTAAAAGTGGCGACGTGAAACAGGCTTTGAGTTATCTCAACATCTGTAAAAAATACTTAGATGAAACAGCCGAAAATATTCATCGGCAAGCAGATTTTTGGACTTGGGAAGGTATCATGCGCGGTGCAAATGAAGAATACCGAGAAAGCGAGCGCATTCTGAACAATGTCATCTACGTTTATGATACTTTAAACATTCCCAATCGAAGGATGCACACTCGCCTGGAATTGGGACGAGTACTGCTGAAGCAAAAAAAGTACAACAAAGGCGTAAAAATTATTGAGGATGTGCTAGAAATTGATCCTGAGCACCTAACCGCTTTTGAGAAAAAATTTGCTTATGGTCAGCTTTATACCGCTTATGGTGAGATGAAACAATTTGAGATCGCCTTCAACCATAGAGAATCCTACCGACAAGTGGTGGCGCAGTTGGATTCGATTAATAATGCCAAGCATATTCAAGAATTAGAGAAAAAGTACCGAGAAAAGGAGCAACAACAAATCATTGAGCAGCAAGAAATTCAAATCGAAAAACGAAAGTGGCTAGGCATTGCGCTCGGTCTGATGAGTCTATTTTTATTGACTGCTTTGTACATTGTTTATTTTTTACATCAAAACCGACAAAAATTAGCGCGACAGAATCTACTGATCGAAACGCAATCCGCTGAGTTACGACAACTTGATCAGTTCAAGTCCAGCTTTTTTGCAAATATCAGCCACGAATTCCGAACACCTTTAACGGTCATTTTAGGGATGACCGAACAAAGAAATAACTATCCCGATGCCATGAAATTGATTAAAGAGAACGGGAAAAAACTCTTGCATTTAATCAATCAGTTGCTTGATTTATCTAAAATTGAAGCGAAAAAACTAGAACTACACTACAAACAAGTGGAGATTGTCTCTTTCATTCGATATGCGGGTGAGTCCTTTCATTCTTTGGCAGCAGCCAAAGCTATCAAATTATTGATTTACAGTGAGATCAAAGAACTTTGGATGGATGTGGAGGAAGAAAAACTCCTACAAGTTATCAGTAATTTGCTTTCCAATGCAATCAAATTTACGCCAGAAAGTGGAGAGATTTTTCTTCATTTAGCTCAACAAGAAGAAAATATTGTGATAAAAGTAACGGACACTGGAATGGGGATCGCAGCGGCAGAACTGCCCCACGTATTTGACCGATTTTATCAGGGCGATCCTAATCATCCTTACAAAGTAAGCATGACCAAAGGAACGGGAATTGGGTTGTCACTTACCAAGGAATTGGTAGAATTGATGGGCGGCAATATTCAAGTAAAAAGCCAAGTGCAAAAAGGAACAACTTTTGAATTTCACTTACCGATTACACACGAAGCGCGAGAACAGGCAACGCAATATCCAAGTATTTTAATGGATAGGACTATAGCAGCACCTAGCAAGTTTGACTTTATAGAATATGAAGAAGATTTACCTCGCTTACTGATCGTAGAAGATAGTCTAGATGTCATCAAATATTTGGGTTCTACGCTGAGTAAGACCTTTAAAATATATACGGCTGCTGATGGTGCAGAGGGCATCGAAAAGGCAACAGAACTGGTGCCAGATATAATTATCAGTGATGTGATGATGCCTAAAAAAGATGGTTTTGAGCTGGTAGATATTTTGAAGAAGGATGCGCGTACTAGTCATATTCCTATCATTTTATTGACTGCGCGTGCCACCCAAGAAGACAGAATCCTTGGGCTAAAACAAGGTGCAGACGCTTACCTCACCAAACCCTTTGACGAAAAAGAATTAAGGGTACGTTTGGAGAAATTAATTGAACTTCGGCGTATCTTACAAGAAAAATACGTCCATTTGCTCAAAAATGGCGTAGCATTTGATCAACTTCCTGAACAAGACAACACGCTAAATACAGCGGAAGCGGAATTTCTGGAGCGTATCCGCACAGAAGTCATAAAACGACTACACGAACACGATTTTGGTGTGTCTAAACTAGCAGAGAGCCTTCATCTCAGTCAAATGCAAGTTTATCGAAAACTCAAAGCCTTGACAGGACAAACACCTTCACTATTCATTCGATTGACTCGCTTACAGGAAGCTAGACAACTCCTAGAAAATGGTGATTTGAACATCTCTGAAGTTGCTTATGAAGTAGGATTTTCCGATCCCAACTATTTTTCACGTTCCTTTCAAAAAGAATTTGGGACTTCGCCCAGCGACTTTAAAAGTAAGCTGAAAATCAGTTGATTAGTATTTGTCCTACGGCTATCTTGTAAGCTGAATGCTAGCTTTTGTATGAGGAGTGCTAGTTTTTGTAAGTCAAGTGAAGCAAAAAAGTACAGTTTTCAATGAACTTTACAAGTATAAGCATGAGCCCAAGAAGTAAAAGGCAGTCAGTTAATAGTGATGGCGGAGAGTCACGCTATTGACTGTTGCTAGGAAGTAAAATGTACACAAAGCCTTGTGCTCTGAGCATTCTGTTCAGCAGTCTGCTTATGTGAGCTTTCCAATAAGTTGTAATAGAAACTTTTCTTATTCACTCAATATAAAATTTAGACCTATGAAATCGGTATCTACCTTCCTAATGATGTTTACTGTTTGTATGCTTCAAGCCCAAATAATGGGTATCAGTTTTGAAAAAAGAATGGCATTAGAACAGCAAATTAATCTTAGTTTTTTAGCCTCTGTTCCCAACAAAAACCAGACGTACAATGCTTTTGAAAAATCCAACGTAGCTGAATGGAAAAAATCGGCAAATGAAGTGATTGCGGATGGGCATCGAATTTATTCCCTTGATATGGTGGACGATAGTGTAATATGGATCGTTTCTACGCTTGATCGAATTCCACCACTACAAACAGCCTTGCCTTTTGTCTTAAAATCACTAGATGGTGGTCGGACTTGGGAACAATTCAGCATACCCAATACAGAAGGTTTTTGGAATTTAGATGTGGCAGGAGTAAGTGACAAAGTTGCCTACGTTACTGCCAATGATGTTAATATAAATATTCGAAGTGAGCATGAATTTTTATACAAAACAGAAGACGGAGGAGAAACTTGGCAAGCGGTAGAAAGTTATCCATATACACCTACTGCTGTACATTTCTTTGATGAGAATAGAGGATTCGCGATCGGACCAAATGAAAATTCATTTACGATCTTTAGTATTACTGAAGATGGCGGAGAGACCTGGGATCATGCTGGTGGAAATATCACAAACGAAGATAGAAATATGCCAGAAACCGATTCTACGGAATTGATAGGTACTTGGGGGTTTTCTTTTAATAGTGTTTACGAAGCAGTAGATTCGGTCATTCTGCTAGGAACATCCAAGCGTTATTGGATCAGCGAAGATTACGGCAGAAATTGGGAAGCTTTTGAATCACCGCTAGCACCTGCTCGTGTAGTCTCTATGGTAGCTATGAAAAATAGAGATACCTTTATGCTTGCTTCCAATGTTACACAAGACTACAGTAGCTTGATTGAGCCACTTACCTATACCACTACCGACGGAGGCGAAACTTGGACAGTTAGTACGCCTCCTGGACATTTGGCAGCCATTCACTACTTGCCTGGCACACAACAATCCTTCATTAGCGTAGGGCATCGAAATTTTGGAGTGGGGGAAGTAGGAACTTATCGAACAGATGACTTCGAGAATTGGGAAAAAGTAGATGATTTACCTTTGATTGCAATGGACTTTGCAGGCGAAAATCAAGGCACGGGTGTACTCGGAAATATTCCTCCGCTTGGTGACAACGGTAATATCTACAAATGGGAAGCAGTGCCGCTGTACGGGGCAGCGATAGATTTCTTTGAAGGTACGGAATACACCATAAGCACTAAAAAACACACAGATATTGTTGTATTCGATTATGGACTGACCAATATTGGGCAATTGGATTTGAGCGAAATAAGACTAAAAATGCAGGTAGATCAAAATTCAGATATGCTTTTTGAGCAAGAAGATACAATAACGACTCTAGAGACAGGTGAGTTTGATGGATTCTCTTTTGAGTACACACCACTGGAGTTAGGAAAATACGATTATCGCTTTTTTGCTAGTAGCCCTGATCTAGGAGAAAACTTTGATCTACGAACCTACAGTTTTGAGTTGAATGATACCACTTTGGCGAAAGAAGATGGAACACCAGAGCACAGCATTGGATTTGGATTAGTTGACTCGACATGGTATGGCTATTATGGCAACGAATTTGAGCTAGAAGTACCAGATACCCTTCGTTCTATATCTATTGCCGTTTCTACTGAATCAGAAGAAACAGCAAGCTTCAATCTAACAATCACTCGCGCCAATAGAGCAGGTGTCGTATCGGTCAGTCCGATCTATAATTCAGGACCAATACCCGTGGCGACGGCGCTGGAGGGAGGAGGAATTTTATACACCCATGTTCTGGAAGAACCACTTATTTTAGAAGATGGACTTTGGGTATTTGCAGCAGGACAGGATGTTTTGCAGGGGATTGTTGCTTTTGGCTTTGATGGTCAGAACATCAACGATACTTATTGGATAGAATCTCCGGTAGCTAATGGTGGTTTTAGATGGACAAAATCTACTAATAATTTTCGACCAACACTGATTATTCGACCCAACTTTGTGGGTAGTGGCATAGTGAGTAGTACGGAGGAGATTGTAAATACAGTGTCGCCGCTTCAAATTTTTCCCAATCCTTTCGCCGATCAACTATATTTGAGATTAGCTGATACGCAAAAAAGAGCAATCCAAATGCAGTTAATAGATATACAAGGGAAAATAAGATTTGAAACAAAAATAGACAAGGAGCAAACGCAAGCCTTGAATGGGGAGCATTTAGCTAGCGGCATTTATTTTATGCGAGTGACTGATGGAGAACAAACTTGGGTGGAGAAAGTAGTGAAACCGTAGTAAAATGTTTTCGTAATTATTTACGTAACACAAGTCAACTATCCCTGCTCGTCCGCCACATATATAATGAAAACGCAATGCTCGTGACAACGTACTGCATTTTTTGCGGACAAAAGCATCTCTCGTCCGAAATAGCTATATTTGCTAGGTGATAAAACTGCACAGCAGCATATAGAATTGAACTATTTTAGCACAATAGTTTGTTAGCGTTTGCGCAGCATGTTCGTCAGGCCTTTTAAACCGAAACCTACTATTCGATTCTCTTGTAACGAGCACAACTTTTCTTACAATACAAATACCAAACATTTGGAAGCACATTGATTTTAGAAGGGTTTTCCTGTAAAAGTAAGTAAAACTCAAAAAGTACTGAGTATGCGCCGTTTTTTGCAAAAGGACTAAGTCTTATGTGTTCTCAAGTGTCCTTGAGTGTTTGAAAAAGTATCCTCCTTTGCGATTTAGCCGCTACAAAATAACGTATTAATAATTATAAGGAAAACCCTTTTGATTTTAGAGCTTGAAAATGATTAAAATGAAAACAATATTCAGCAAAAATATATGGATAAGTATTGCATGTAGCATTTGTAATGCTCATAGTTGTTAGATTGGTATTCGAGGAGACGCAACAAGTCATAGACTTTACCCTTGGCTTCTTGATGGCTGCTTTAGGGATATTGTACATATGGAGAAGGAAAGAAATAAAAAGTGATTGAGGAGTATGTTTTACCACGATCGCCTAAGTCTTCTGCACAAACTAACGAAGAAACGAATCTCTGTGACCGCGATGCCACATGCTCATCCTGCGTTCGGTGAAAAAGAACTAAGTTATGAAAATAAAATAAAACGAGTTTGCATTTGTAGTAGTAGCTGTTGAAGCTCACGCTTAGTAAGGATAAAGTCTTTAAATATCCCTTGATCGGCAAGGTTTGAAACCTTGTCGCATATATGCTCGTCTGGCTAAGCCACCTAAGCCACCTAAGCCACCTAAGCCACCTAAGCCACCTAAGCCACCTAAGCCACCTAAGCCACCTAAGCCACTTCCACATCATCCACACCTTCCTCTTCGTAAACAGGCAGATAAGCTAAAACAACATCCAGTTCAGGCACACCTTATTTCTAGCAAAGCCAACTTAATACCAGGATCACTTAAGTCCTCGTGCACCCAAATTTGCTCTTTCTTAATTTCAATATGAAAAGTCCAATCGTGAACGTATTCGTTTTTGTGCCAACCCATCCCCAGCAAAATGGATTGCTTTCTCGCTTCATCTATCACCAGTTGATGCCAAGTATTAGGCATATTTTTGGGCGTCTTTTCTACTTTTTCTTTTAAAATAGATGTGACAAGCTCCGTATATTTTTCTACTCTATCTATTTCAGGATTGATTTAGATTCGACATTTACGACAAGTTGATTGACATTATACTCTTCTACCCCCCCGATCAGCAAGCTTTGAAACCTTATCGTAAATACGCTCATCTCATCCATAATCTACGAAGCCATTGCCAATTCATATTCCAATTTAGTAGGCAAACTCACTCGCTCCGAAGCATCTAAAACCTCAATTTTCACCACATTTTCGTGTTCATCGAAATCCAAAATGACACCTGCTTTTAGCTCATCACTTTCCACGACAAGTGCATCTGAAAATCGAATCACCAAAACATCTACTTCTTGATCGTATTTTATCTTTATGTTTCTTATTTACCATAAAAAGCAGCAATCTAGTTTTTTCCTAATGTAGAAAACTGCTGAATCTGCATCAACATTCCTTTCAATGCATCAACATCTATCTTAAAATCCTTAAACAAACTTAACACTGAAAAAACGACTACTTGATTCGTATTTCTACGAAAAAGCCAATCCCAAAAACTACGTTTTCGCTTGAATCCTAAAGTATTATATTCAACATTGATGACAGGTTGGTGAAGATGAGAAAGCAGATGTTCTACCTCTTTAACTGTCAGGCTTTCTTGCAGAATAGGTATGATTTTTTCTCTTTTCATTTAAAGTACAAACATGGTTAAAATTTCTCCTTTGCTATTGACGATCAGTTGAACAATAGAGCTTGGTTGTCCTGCCAAATCCTTGGCTATTGTTTTGCCCATATCAAAGACGATTTTCCAAGTTTTAGAAGCACTTTGATAGGACCAAGTTCCTTGTCCATACACCTGATTGCCTATGTTTTTCAAGGCTTTTTTGTTCGAGAACTCTTTCAGAAACTTTGACTTTCCAGCGATTCTAGATTTAAAGCTATGACCACACAAGATATGAGATAGCGCGTCTTTTTGACTACATTTTCCTTCGTATTTATTCTTCCCTTTCCATCTTGCGTACTTATCCTTTCCTGGTGGTTTTGGCATCGGAGCGGCACTGATACTTGTAGCTAGTGCTGATTCCGTCACTTTTTGCTGCTTGTTATTCACTTGATGTATTAGAAGATAACTTCCAATAATCAAGATCAATAGCATGGGAAATAGCCAAGTAAAAGATTTGCTTTGCTTAGGATTGTAGTTAATTGTGTTCATTCATCAATTGATTTCATACAAAACTAAGAATTTTATATCATAAATACCAATTACATTTATTTATTTATGATTGGTTTTTTCTAAAAAAAATTTTAGACAATTAAAAATAATCTCCCTCAAAACTTCAAAAACCTTCGCCGCACGCGTTCTCCATCCAAAAGCCGCACCTCCAACCAATAAGCACCGCTCGCAAAAGCACTTAAATCAAAAGAAAGTTGTTCTTGGAAAATAAGGCGTGGAGCTTGTTGCAGCAGTAATTGTCCTTGCGCATTATAAATCGCAATTTGTAGGCGTTCTGCTTGTTCTAGTGCCAATTTTACATGCAGCAAAGCACTCATCGGATTGGGAAAAAGCTCAAATTGTAGCAGTTGTTCCAAGTCTTCCGTATTGTCCATTACGTCTGCTTTCACTTCTATAGCGACCGTCAATTGGCAGTCATTGGCATCGGAGACGGTGACGAAATAAACGCCCGCGCCCAATTGATCTAGGAAATTGGTGTCGGGGGCATTTTCGATGTTCCATTCGTAGGAGTAGGGGAGTGTGCCGCCGCTGGGAAGGACGCTTGCCGTTCCTGTATTGTTATTTCGCTCGCTGGGGGTAGAAGATTTCACGACTTCGAGCTGTTCGGGCTGAATGATCTCGAAATTGAATTGTTGGGTGCAAGTAAAACTATCCAAAACCGTTAAAACATAATTCCCTGGCAGTAGATCGGCAACCATTTCTACATCGCCATTGACGTAGTTGTTACCAGGATCACTCGATTCCCAAAACAACTGATAAGGCGCGATGCCACCGCCCACTTCCACCGCGATGCGACCGTCTTCGGTATCGTGGCAGCGCGTATTGTTCACTTCTTCCTGTAGCAGTTGAATGGCTTGATCGGCTTGCACCACCAGAATGGAATCGGATTGGCGCACACAGCCATTGTCGTCAGTTATCTCCAATTGATAAAAGCCGCCAGGAATACTGTCCAATTGGCGCGTATTCGCAAAACCATTGTTCCAGTCGTATTGAAAAGGTGGAACGCCGCCCGAGACGCGCAATTGAATTGCACCCGTATTTTCTCCAAAACAGCGTACATTGGTCACATTGGGCGTTCCAAATTGTATAGGAAAAGAA
>JBCCRX010000194.1:0-12238 GCA_039201015.1 Bacteroidota bacterium
CCGAAACACCCACATCGCCTGGGCGAGGCCGAGCTCGTCGAGCCAGTGCACCGCCTCCACCGCCTTCACGCCGCGGCCAAGAAATTCCTTAGAATTTCGAGCTTCAAAAAACCCATCTGCCGCCGTCGAAGACGGCGGCGAAAAAGGGTTGAGGGAGAAAAAAGGGTTTTTCTAAAACCCTTTTTTCTCCCTCAAACTCCCCTATCTAAAATACAAAGAAACTTAGTTTACAATGTATTTAGTAATGGCAAAAGATCAAGTCCAAATCGTTAAACTATTTTTTTACCATTACTTAGATGTGCTAAAGTGTCATTCCATTTTTATTTACTTGCTTACCACTTAGGAATGAAATAAAGTAGTACTAAATTTGTAAGGCTACAAAAACGATGAAACGATGGCGGCGTGTCGCATTACATTTGCTAGACTATCAGAAGTAAAAAGGCTATCTTTTTTCTCTCTTAATCTTCCTGCCCTGCCTGCTGATTGCTGACATCTGACTGCTCTCTCAAAATCTCCAAAGCTTCGTGCCGCGCCAGCCGCTTCTCTAATTGATGCAGCTTCTTGTACAAATCGGGCAGTTGTTTGAAAACAGCGTAAGATTTTACGTATTGACTGTATGCAATAGCGGGCGATCCAAATACCGCAGTACCTTCTTTTCGGATAGAAGAGGCAATACCGCTTTGTGCTTGTATTTTTGTGCCGTCCGCGATTTTGAGGTGTCCAGAAAAGCCAACTTGCCCTCCGATCATACAGCGTTTCCCGATTTTGGTGCTGCCTGCTACGCCCGCTTGCGCTGCAATGACCGTGTATTCACCGATTTCTACGTTGTGTGCAATTTGAACCAAATTATCAATTTTCACACCTCTTCGGATCATCGTCGAACCCATCGTTGCTCGATCTATGGTCGTATTTGCCCCTATTTCTACTTCAGACTCCAGCACCACATTTCCAATTTGAGCAATTTTCTGATAGCTACCGTCTTCCTTTGGTGCAAATCCAAAACCGTCCGCACCAATGACGCTATTGGCATGAATGGTACAATGATCGCCAATTTCGCAAGCCGCATAAATTTTGACGCCTGGATAAAGTGCTACATTATTGCCAATTTTGACGCCTTTTCCAATAAAAACTTGTGGATGAATACTGCAATTTTCGCCAATGATGACGCCTTCCGCGATGAAGCTATAACTACCCACATGGCTTCCTGCTCCAATTTGTGCAGAAGGATGTATATCGGATTGTTCAGAAATGCCTTTCAGGTAATTTTCTCGCCCGTTCTGATACCACTCCAAGAGGGAAGCCATCGCAGCATATACATTTTTTACCCTGATTAGAGTGCAGGGGACAGACGTTCTAGCTTGGAAATCTCGTCCAACTAAAACGATTGAAGCCTTTGTGTTATAAATGTAGGATTCATATTTCGGATTCGCTAGAAAAGAAATACTCCCTTGTTCACCTTCTTCAATCTTGCTAGGTCTTGAAACAGCAACGCTGGCGTCTCCTTCTACTGTTCCATCCAACATCTGAGAAATTGTTTCAGCAGTCAATTGCATGTACGCAAAGGTATAGTCTTTTTTTGGTTCTCCGATAATTTGGATCGGGAAAAAGGAGAAGATAGACATGGCAACCGCAAGAAAGTTAAACTTTGTCGGTCTGTTTAAATAGTTTATTTGTTTGGCAGATAACGACTTATAATTCCACGCTCTGCGCAACTCTGCGAAAAAGCCTCTGCGTAACTCTACGGTTAATCTACAGTTAAAATACTCAATTGACGCGCCAAAAATAAGGTGTAAACAAAATTAAAACTGTAAACAATTCTAAGCGACCGACGAGCATTAAAAAAGATAAAATCCATTTAGCGGCAGTAGGAACATCCGCAAAGTTATTTACTGGTCCGACATCGCCGAGGGCTGGTCCAACATTGCCCAGAGAAGTAGCCACCGCACCGCTTGCAGACAAAATATCCATACCTGTCAAGCTCACTGCAATCGTTCCGATAACGAAAATAAGCAGATAGATCATTAAAAAAACAAGGATATGCATGACCACGCGAGGACGAACACCTTCTCCATCGAGTCGAAGCGGTAGTATTGAATTGGGGTGAAGCAGCTGCTTAAACTCTTGCAAGGATTTTTTGAAAAACACCACATGTCGCACCAATTTAATACCGCCACTAGTGGAACCAGCACATGCTCCTGAAAAAAGCAAAAGAAAAAAGAGTAGCGTGATTGGCTCTGCCCAAGCAGTATAGTCAGCAGAGACATAGCCCGTAGTGGTCACCAAAGAAACCACTTGAAACAAGACGTCTCTAAAAGATTTTTCTAAAGAATCACTGCTTATGGTATAGACCGCGACGGTGAGTACCAGTGTTAGGAAAGCAATCAGACCACAATAAGTTTTGAACTCTTCACTTTTCCAAGCCTCTTTCAGCTTTCCTTGCAAGCTGATGTAAATTACACTGTAATTTGTGCCTGCCAAAAACATAAAAAAGATAATCGGATATTGGATAGCAGCGATGTCGTAATGCGCAATGCTTGCATTCTTAGTGGAAAAACCGCCCGTTGCCATCGTCGTGAGCGCGTGATTGATAGCATCGTAGAAACTCATGCCTACGAAGTATAAAATAATGGTCAGCAGAACTGTCAAACCAACGTAAATGAACCAAAGGCGTTTGGCGGTTTCTTGGATGCGCGGATGCAATTTATCGGAAGTAGGTCCAGGAGCTTCTGCTACGAACAGTTCAACGCCACCAATACCCAAAAGTGGGAAAAGGGCTACCGTCAAAACAATAATACCCATACCACCAATCCACTGTGTAAGGCTGCGCCAAAACAGGATACCTTCGGGCATTTTTTCTATGTCGTTCAAAATGCTCGCACCAGTGGTCGTCATGCCAGAAATGGTTTCAAAAAAGGCATTGGTTACACTCGGAATCGTGCCGCTAAATAGATACGGCAACATTCCGAATAAACTCATGAACACCCACGAAAGCGCAACAATAAGGTAGCCTTCTCTTTTATTGACTGCTGTGATGCTCTTTCTACCCAACAAAAAAAGACCCAAACCAGCCAAGATCGTAACTGTACCTGCACAAAGCAGACTGGTTGCGTCTCCACTTTGAAAAGAATAGGAAAAGGAAATGCCCGTCAGCATTAAAATACCTACGACGAGGAGAATAACGCCAATGACTTTGGCAATAGGTTGGAAACGAATCAACGGAATAGTTTTTCTAGTTGAGGAATAGCTTGCGGCATCGCCAATACAATTACTTTGTCGTCTTTTTGCAACTGAAAATCGTCTTTTGGAATGAAACTTTCATCTGCTCGAACGACGCCTCCAATACGAGCAGTCACTGGAAAATCTATATCCTTAAGTAGTTTTCTAGTCAATCTGCTTTTTCGATCCACTACGTACTCAATGACTTCTGCATCTACACCATTCAATCCAGTGATACACTCTACTTTTCCTTTTCGGATGTACCTGAAAATCTCATTTGCAGCGATCAGTTTTTTATTGATTAAAGTATCAATGCCAATTTCTTGCGAGATGTGGGTGTAGGCTTTATTATCCACTTTAGCAATGGTTCTGTGAACTCCGAAGTTTTTAGCGGTCAAACATACCACAATATTGGTTTCTGGCTTGGTGGTGAGGGCAAGCAGGGCATCCATTTGTTCCAAACCTTCTTCTTTCAAAATATCTGTATTGCTCGGATTTCCTTGAACGATCAGGGTATTACTCAGTTTTTCTGCCAATGTTCTGCATCGTTTTTTGCTAGGTTCGATTAGGGTGATTCGGTAGGTATTTTGCAAGCGTTTTGCGGTTTCAAAAGCAACATCCGAACCACCAACGATCATCACATTCTTAATGGCGTGTTTTTCTTTACCAATTGTTTCTTCTAAATCATCAATGTGCTCTTGCGGAGAAATAAAATAAACGTGATCGCCCTTCAAAAGTCGTACTTCATCTTGTGGAATAAGGGTTTTGTGGGAGCGCAAAACTGCCATAGGGCGATAAGGTATTTCTTTTTCTGGATGGAAAATTTGACCTATCGTTTGGTTGACGATACTAGAGTTGCTATTCAAAGTCGCTCCCAAAAGTGACATTTTTCCGTCCTCAAACTCAAATATATCGGTGAAAGTACATTGCTGCAAGAGTCGCTCAATCTCTACTGCTGCTAATTTGTTGGGTGCAATGATCGAATCAATACCCAATTGTTTGAAATAGTCTAGCTGCTCTTCTTCGATATATTCCGAATTTTGGACGCGTGCGATACAGCGTTTTGCCCCCATTTGCTTGGCAAGTAAAGCACTCACAATATTATTGTCTTGAGCGGTCGTGACTGCAATGAACAAATCAGCATACCCCACTTCCGCCTCTCGCAAAACTTCTATAGAAGAAGAATCCCCTCTTATTGGCAAAACATCCACGTGAGTGGAAGCATACTTTAGGACATCTTTGTTGTTGTCAATCAGGATAATATCTTTGTTTTCGTAGGACAGCAGTTCGGCAAGATGAAAGCCAATATCCCCTGCGCCCGCTATGATTATTCTCATTGTTTGAATGAATAGTTTGAATAGTTTTTTGTGTCAATGATGGGCAATTGAGCTAAGCTCTTTGAGACCATACTATTAGCTTAAGGAATAAGTTCCACCCTTCTAAAGTTGTAATCCTAGTTGAACGTATGACCTAAAAGTCATGCTCTTAACTCCTAGTTCATCAGCCAGAGGCAGACAGGTTTTGACCCTTTGAAGGGAAGCCAGGAATAAACAATATAACCTTTACAACAAGGTGCTTGTTCGGTTTTTGACTCTTTTGTACGATAGATGGTCAATTTTGGAACGCAAGGGTTTTGTAGCTTTGCATCGGAATGGATATAAGCCATTGGATGATCGCTATCAAAAATTTAACAAGCATCTACAATGAACGATAATATAAAAATAGGCATCATCAATGTCTCGGATCGGGCGAGTAAAGGCATTTATGAAGATATTCCAGGCAAGGCAGTGGTGGCTACCTTGAATGATTACTTGACCTCTGAATGGGAAGCGGTCTATGCCGTCATCCCAGATGAACAAAAGCAAATCGAAGCAAAACTGGTCGAAATGGTGGATGGAAAAGGCTGCTGCTTGATTGTGACTACAGGTGGTACAGGACCCGCAAAACGAGATGTGACACCAGAAGCCACGGAAGCCGTTTGCCAGAAAATGATGCCTGGTTTTGGGGAACTAATGCGACAAGAAAGCTTGAAGTATGTGCCAACCGCTATTCTTTCCAGACAAACAGCAGGTATTCGTAATAAGGCTTTAATCCTTAATCTTCCAGGCAAGCCCAAAGCGATTCGAGAGTGTTTGGATGCTGTATTTCCTGCGATTCCTTATTGTATTGATTTGATTGGAGGCCCTTATTTGGAAACTAATCCAAGTGTGATGAAGGTGTTTCGACCAAAGCAATAATGGAGAATGATGAATTTTGAATGCGAAATGCGGAATATTGAAGGACGGGTATGCTCAATGCGGTGGATCGTTCTGAACTTTGTTGTAGTACTTAGAACACAGAAAAAGTGAGGTATTAGTACACTGTAAACTAAGTTTCTTTGCATTTTAGATGGGGGAGTTTGAGGGAGAAAAAAAGATTTTAGAAAAATCTTTTTTTCTCCCTCATCCCTTATTTGCCGCCGTCTTCGACGGCGGCAGATGGGTTTTTTGAAGCTCGAAATTAAAACGAACTTAGTTTACAGTGTATTAAATTGTACTAATGAAAGCAACTTCAAACACTGCCGAACTAACTCTAGCAATACTGAACAATCTCAAACCAACTCAAACAATACCGAACCCACTCAAATAAAAAGTACCATGACGCTCAAAGCAGCACGCCGATCATTCATTCATCATCTGATACCAAAATATGGTTTAGGAGAAGCGGAAAGCATTGCGCGCCTTATTTTTGAGGATGTGTTTTTCCCACTCAATATGCTCGAATTATCAGAAGCACATTTGGCTCAATTGCAGGAAATTCAAAGACGTTTGTTGCAAGATGAACCTGTGCAGTATATCTTAGGACAAGCGGACTTTTTTGGATTAAAGTTGGGGGTAAATCCTTCGGTTTTGATTCCTAGACAGGAGACAGAAGAACTAGTCGCCTTGATTTTAGAGCGCGTCGGAAAAGCATTTGAAGGTAAAATACTGGACATCGGTACTGGCAGTGGCTGCATTCCCATTGCGCTGAAAAAGCATTTGCCATTTTCACAAGTAAATGCTTGCGATGTCAGCGAAGCAGCACTAGAAGTGGCAAAAGCAAATGCTCAAAAATATGGTTTAGACATCTCTTTCTTTCATGTTGATATTCTAAATCAATCGGCATGGAAAGCATTGCCCGAGTATGATTTGATCGTTAGCAATCCGCCTTATATCCCTTTTCAGGAAGCCCAACTAATGCCTAAGCAAGTAAAAGATTTCGAGCCAGATTTGGCCCTTTTTGTAGAAAATGACGATGCCCTTGTTTTCTATCGTCACATTGCTCAATTTGCTCAGGAAAAACTTTCTAGAGAAGGATCAATTTTCTTTGAATTGAACGAATATCATGCGCGGCGAGTTGTACATTTATTAAAGCTGAAAGGCTTTCGAGGCATTCAACTTCATCTTGATCTAAATGGAAAAGAACGGATGTTATCGGCAAAGTGGAAATGATAATTTTTTCAATATATTTGGGCAATGAAGTCATTGATCACCTGCTTTTTTTGTTTTATCACACTTGCTTTTCATGCACAAGAAAAAGCAATACAACTCCATGAAGCAGCTAAGACGAGGCTAAGCGAAGTGCCACTAAAAGCATTCGGACAAATAGAAGCCTTGGATAAGTTGCGACACAGCCAAAAAATACTCAAAGATTCTGCGGCTACCACAATGTCTTTATTCGCAAAAAACGATAGCTTGCTTCAAACTTTACAAGTCTTTTTTATCATTACTGAAAATACTGACAGCCTTTTGGCATTGAGCCGTTTTTATCCCGATTCGGTTTTTCAAAAAGACGAACGATACAGTAAGCCGTTTAAGGATTTGGTTGGCAATTATCTAAGCACAAGAAGTAAGGTTCTTCGCAAAGCTTTTCTGAACTTTCGCCACCTCAATGAAGGGGTATCAAATTCCATTGATTTTGAAAACTACTGGCCGCTCGAAGTTCTGGAGTTCGATGCTTGGCTCAATCGACAAGAAAAAAGGGTACAATCTTTTTCCACAAAAGCACGTCAAGCCTTGTTGTACGATCAATTAAAACAAAAGTTGGACAGCTTGAAGCTCGAAGACTTGAACAATACTTATCAGCAAAATACGGATCGTCTGCTAGAAAGTATCAATGAATTAGAGCTAAAAAAACAAGCATTGAGCGATAAGAATAAAAGATTGAGTTATTTCGCTCTTCTGAGTTTGTTGCTGGTCTTGGTCGTTGGATATCTTGCTTGGCAAAGGGCGGCTCGCTTGTTGGAAAATAAGCATCAATCTTTGCTAGAAGAAAAGAAACGCTCGGAAGATTTGCTTGCCAATATGCTACCTTCCGAAGTGGTGCGAGAACTCAAAAATGACAAAATAGTAAAAGCCCAATCCTATGAATTAATTTGCATTTTGTTCACTGATTTTCAGGACTTTAGTAAAATATCAGAACATCTGCCACCCGAAGAATTGGTAAGAGAATTAGACTATTGTTTCAGCAATTTTGATCAAATTATTGAAAAACATCATTTGCAAAAAATCAAGACCATTGGGGATGCTTACATGTGCGTAGGTGGGCTTTATACCAAGGGAACGAAGCACGTGCAAAGAATGGTCGCGGCTGCGCTTGAAATTCAAGAATTTTTGCGGTATCGCTCCCTCCAAAAAGACGAATTGGGCGGTTATTTCTTCGAGGCACGAGTTGGCATACACACTGGACCCGTCGTGGCGGGCGTCATCGGAACAAAGCAAATTGCTTTCGATGTTTGGGGCGATTCTGTCAACATTGCACAACAGATGGAGCAGCACTGCCAAGTCCGAACGGTCAATATTTCCAGTGCTACCCACGAGTTGGTGAAAGATTATTTTGATTGTACCTATCGAGGAGAAATAGAAGTGAAAAATGGGAAGCGACATGGTATGTATGAAGTGAGCGGAGAAATACATACATAAGCTGAGATGAACTTATACTGCGTATGGGATAAAAAAGTGCATTTAATAATTGGTGATCGCGCCTCAAGCCTAAGGCGGACACAGTGAGGCGGACAGGTTTGATGATCTGGTGATACAGTGAACGCTACTCACCAAATCACCAGTTAAACAAATCACCAAAAGTGAAATCGCTTTTTTATCATTCGAAGTATAATAGTACATATTTAGATACAACTTCAACTTCTGTCTAATTACCAAACAGGAATCAATTATTTCCGCTTAATAAACAAATTTGTTGTACATTTGCGGCTTGCTGGAAATCCCATAGCTTGTTCGCCAAGGTAAATGGGGTATTACTAATAACTAAAAGAATAAAATTGACATGCCAGTAAAGATTAGATTACAGCGCAAAGGAAGAAAAAAGAAACCTTTTTATCATATTGTAATAGCCGATTCTCGCGCGCCACGCGACGGTCGTTTCATCGAAAGAATTGGGATTTATAATCCAATGACCAATCCTGCCACCATAGAATTAGACAGAGACAAAGCCTACGATTGGTTGCTGAAAGGCGCACAGCCTACTGAAACAGCAAGAGCAATCTTGCGCTTCAAAGGTGTTTTGTATAAGAAGCATTTGATGCAGGGTGTGAAAAAAGGCGCACTGACACAGGAGCAAGCAGATGAAAAGTTGGCAGCTTGGATAGAGGCAAAAGAAGCTAAAATCGCAGCGCGGGTAGAGCAAGTTCGTCAAGAAACAGAGGCGTTCCATGCCAAAGTAGCTGGTTTGGATGGCACTTATGGAGAAGTCGTCATCAAACCCGCTGAAGATACTGCAGACGCGGCACAGGAAATCATGGGAGAAGCAGATGAAAATGCTGGTAAAACACTAGCGGAAATCAATGCGCAAAGCCTTGATGATATTACTGGAACTAGTGAAACGGTAGAAACAGCCGAGGCAGCAGAAACAGAAACTCCTGAAGCAGTAGCAGAGGAAACGGAAGCAGCAGAAACGACGGAAAAGGCAGAAGCCGCAATGGAAAGTGAAGAAGTGGTAGAGGAGGCAGTGGCGGAAGAGAAGTAAAGTAATGGACTTCAAGTTCAAGGCGAAAAAGGATTAGCTACTAGCATTAAGCTTGCGTAAAGTAAAATAACATTTTGTTAAAAATGATACAAGCAATAAATGCCTGCTCACTTTTTTGAGCGGGCATTGTTTTTCTTCCTATAAAGTATTACTTTTACGCCCTAGTTTAAGAAAAAATTAGTTTACAAAACCTGATAATGTCGATGTGTTGCATTATCAGGTTTTCATTTAGGGAATTTGTAAAAGATAAGCTACCCAAATTTTTGAGAATTATCGCGAACTAATACAAGGCGCGAAGAAGGAAGATAGCCTGTGTTATCTGACTGATGAGCAAGGCAGTAGTAGTTTGGGAGAAAATTAAAAATGGGTAGGGTATTTTTTACAAGTTCCCTTAATACCGTTTTTGTTTGATCATCTTTGGTTTTCATCACTATTCATCTCTTGGAATTTTTTTCGTAAAAATTTCCAAAGAGGATTTTCAGATAAGAGTAAAATTTTAGGAATTAATAATTTCTAAAATTTTATTCCTGTCCAAGAGCACCCTTGATTTTTTGTAAAAAAATTCAAATGATAATCTTAAGAATAGAGAATGTCTAGCTATGAATACTTGCTTGTGTAGTACAATCAAACAACTTCAAAACAGCAAAATATGCTACAAGAATTAGATAGTAAATACGTGGAACGCCTAGAGGGCGTGGCACAAGAAATACAAGCCTCCGATGAACTACAACTTTATCTGGAAGAAGAGGAGGAAGAGCATTACAAGAGGCTCAAAGAACTCTATGAACCCAAAATAGCGAAGGTGTATGAAGAAGTCGCAGCAAAAGATCCACTTCAACTGACGCATTTTGAGAAAATTATGCTTCACGAGGCATTTGAAGGACTTTATCTTCCGAGGATTTTGGGATTTTCTACTTTGCGGGGTGAAATCAATGAAGGCTATAAATATATCCTGCCGCAAGAGCATTTCTTGGATGTCTTAATGGCAATTTGTGATTCTCCGAATTTCGATATTCTCAAAAAGCGAATCGGACAATCCATTCAGGTTGGCTTCGCCTTGAGCAGCGATATTTGGATTACCAACTTGTTCAACGACATCCAGAACAAGCGCATCCGCAACTATTTGAAAGGTCAAAAATTGGATCGTTATCGGGTCTTGAAGGAGCGAAAAATATTGCTGTCGAAATACATGCGCCAGTTCAAAACGGATAATTTTTATACGGCTGAATTTCCGAAAACACGCTCTGAATTGAAGGTCATGTTCCCTAGCTTAAGGACTTTCCTGTATTATCGCATCAAAAATGAATTGGACAACAGCAGCCTTGTTGCACCATTAATGGACTTTATACAGAACGAGCTTTTTCAGTCAATGGACGAGCATCTAGAGATTATGGTCTTATTTGCTGGATTTTTTGAACTAAAAGACGAAAATTTCACTAAGCTAAAAGAGATATTCAACAAAGTCAGGAAGGAAAAGGCAGACTTTGAAAATAAATATTTCGATCTTATTCTACGACTTCAAAACGAAAGACCCGTTGATCTAGACGGCAGTGCAGAATTGAAAATATCTGCTATGGTGGATAAATCGGTAGAAGATAAATTATCGGATTATTACCAACTGATGGATGCAGTACATGGTCGTGGATACACGGATGATAGCGTGCAGGAATTGGTACGCGTTTTTGATAGTGAACACAAAGGAAAATCGAAAGAAAATGAAGCCGTTCGGCGTGCTATTTTTAATTACTTCCACCGTTTCATTACCAACTTAGCACTAAAGGACTACAACGAATTTTTTGAAATCACGAAGTTGTATCCTATTTATATGCGCATTTTCGCCAATCAGCAATTCAATCAAGACCTAAAGGAATTGTCGATGGGCTATGTGAAAAAACTGCTCAAGGAATTTACCGATAAGCGCGGAAAGGATTATCAAGACATCAAAAAGTTCGTCTCTGCGATGTTCCCAGAATTTGGCTTCTTGAAAGAAAAAGATGTGGTGGAGTTATTTAAAACAAGAAGGAAGAGAAGGAAAAAAACGCAGTAAAAGTAATTGAATGGCTCTAAATGATTTCATTTGGTCGAGTATCTTTAAAAAGATATCGCCAATTCAGGCGTGACGCCCATATGATTTGAAGATAAATGGGAGCGTCCATAAGGAACGACGCACAAATAACCTCAGATTCTTGACTTCATCTTTACGCCTTAGGCGAACAGGTTTTGCGCTACTTTTCATTAGAAAAAGTCTTATGTCCGCCTAAGGCGGATTGCGATTTTTCTGCCTCCATTAGCACAAAAATATCTTGTCAAGAACCTCAGTTTATTCATCCTAAGTAATGCTGACTAAGTAAAATCGTCCAAAACCAATTAAATACTAGATTAACATTTTACTCGAAAATAACCTCAGTCAATGCCAGAAAATCGCTCAACAAGTATGCTTGGTAAATCTTTTCGCACGGTAACTCTCAGCTCGAAGCTTTGATAAGAGGTGATCGTTCTCTGTACCCATGTCTTGAATCGTATAAAACTATGTCTAGTTGGGCTAAATGTGTTGATCTATTAATATTGGATTGCCATCTGGATCAACTAACGTAATGCTGGCTGGCCCAGTAGTTGATTCTTCTGCTGTTTTGGTGAGTTGCAATCCCTTAGTTTCAAAATCTTGCTGAATCATCCGTACATCATCGAATGTCGCTAATGTTTCTGCATCTTCATTCCAACCTGGGTTAAAAGTTAAAATATTTTTCTCAAACATTCCCTCGAAAAGACCAATCAAGGCATTTCCATTTTTCATGATTAGGAATTTTTGCTCTATAGCACCTCCAAATATAGAGAATCCTAATTTTTCGTAAAAAGTCTTGGAAACTTCAAGGTCTTTAACACTCAGACTGATAGAAAAGGCACCTAATTGCATATTGTGGTAATTTTTAAATGAATTTAGTTTTGATAAATATGTATTGAATACCGTGTAAACTAAGTTTCTTCCAATTTTGAGAAGCGAGAAATTCCTTAGAATTTCGAG
>JBCCRX010000195.1:0-12198 GCA_039201015.1 Bacteroidota bacterium
CATAATAACCTGATAGTGTCCTAATAAAAATCAAATGCTCTCAACAAATTTGATGATTACTAGATTTTTACAAAATTTAATTTCAAATTTTTGCTAAATTTTCAATATATCAGAATTTAATTTTAAAACATACTCTAACATCTACGAAAAATCTAACTCCTTCTATCATCCTCCAAAATATTCATTATGAAATCAATGAAATATCTATTTCTCGCTGCATTCTTAAGCATATTTTTTGTCGCTTGTACCAAAGAAAGTACTTGCCTTGTACAACGACCACGACCGATGCCGACGGCAATCCACTTGGACAACCTACCGAAGTGACCATTACGATTGAGGGAGATTGTAGCGAAGGGGAATCAACAGTGACCAACGCTGGACTTACAGCGACGACTACTTGTAGGTAATAGGTGCTTTGAGTCAAGAATACTACATTCTATCTCGATCCCGCACTCTTTCCAATAATCTTTTCCTAAAGGCTTGCTCTGCTTTATAGATATACAGCACTTTGCGAGCAGGCAATACCGACATAAAACGATCCGCATATTTTCGCTTCAATGCCACTTGTTCTTCTTCTAATTTAAACAACAAATCCATCTGCTGCTTCACTTTTTCGTCTGGAATCAATTCTACTTGTCGGCGTGCTTGTCTAGTACGCTGTTGCAGTTTTTCTCGTTCTGCATCGTATTCACCGTAAATGGGAAAAAAGGCTTTTTCTTCTTCTTCTGAGAGCTGTAGCTCTTCTGTAAAAACACTTTTGCGCAGAGATTGAATTTTTTCTTTACGCGTCTGTCCATCTAAAGCAATAGAAGCGATGACAAATAAAAAAGACAATAAGACTATTTTTTTCATGCTGAATGTGGTGTAATTGATTGTAAATAAAGGAATTATATGAAAAGGGAAAGTGGACATCAGACTTTTGAAGTTTTGAAAACTTCAAAAGTCTCCAAGCGACTACCAGTTTTTCATCCAAAAGAGAATCAGTTAAAACAACTCCTCTAAACTCGCTTCCTCTAGCAAAATCTCTAAATATTCCTCTTCCTGCGATTCTAGGCTAGATAACAAAAGGGATTCATCGAAATCTTCAATATTTTCTTCTACGTATTGCAATATTTCTTCGTCTTCTAGGGCTATATCACGATTAGCCGTTGCGTCAGAAGCTATTTTCTGAGAAGGCATCAAAGCAAAAATACCAATGAGCAATAAAGCTATACCAAGCAGTGCGAGCGCGTATTGTGGCTGAAACAACGAGCGGATTTGATGAATCCACGAGCCAAAATCAAAAATGGTATTTACAGAGGACGTTTCTGGTGCTGCTGTACTTTCTATTCTTTTAAATACCGTATCAGATAATAGTTCAAAGTAATTATCAGGCACTTCAAAACCAGTCTCTTCAATCTTCAAGAGTTCAGGAGCTAATTCCTCTAATTCATTTTGTATTTCTTTCTTTTTCGACATATCTAATTGATCTCTGAACGCTTACTATCTTTCTTCCAGCAAGTGTCGTTCAATTTTTTTCACGGCATGATGATAAGAAGCTTTCAACGCACCAACCGAAGTTTCCAAAACAGCAGACATCTCTTTGTAGCTCATTTCCTCGAAGTAGCGCATATTAAAGACGATTTTTTGCTTATCGGGTAAAGTCGTCAAGGCTTGTTGCAACTTGATTTGTGCTTCATTGCCATCAAAATAATCGTCTGCTTTCAAGCGATTGGCTAAATCGTGCTCTTCTTCGTCAATAGAACTGGTTCTTCGACGCTTCTTTCGATTCAAAAAGGTGATCGCTTCGTTGGTCGCAATTCGGTAAAGCCAAGTGTAGAGCTTTGATTTCCCTTTAAAACCTTCGATACCTCTATAAGCTTTCACGAAAACATTTTGAATCACATCATTTGCATCCTCGTGTTCTATTACCAAACGGCGAACATGCCAATAGAGTTTTTCCTGATATTTTACCATCAGTAAACGAAATCCTTTTTCTATTTGAGCGGGTTGATGACACAGCACCAAAATCTGCTCGTCTGTGACTTCATGAGTTGCGGACTGCAATTTGTAAAATTTAATCATTGGACTAAGTAATCAATAAGAGGTTTAAAATGATTTGTGCATTTCTGCATGTGTAGTGGTACTTAGTCGTTAGTCTATGGTCAATTTTTCCTACTAATTTTTTTTGGAGCTTTTTCTTTGTATTAAAAGGGGAGCATTGATAAGATCAAAATTCCTCTCAATAACTCCTTTTTTCCAAAGATTCTAGTATTACTTTTCTTAATAGGTCATCCGCCAATGGTCTATGGTAGATATAAAGTTTTTGGTGGCATTTTTCAGAGTAGGCTGTGTACTTTTACTTTATATATACATTTCAAACATCCTAGCCGAAAGGAAATCTAGGAGTACTTAACAGATCAGGAGGCTAGAATAAAAAGAGGCTATTGTCCTTTGCGGATAATAGCCCCTCTATGTATAAGAAGTGTTGTAATCTTAGGTAATATATAGGACAATTAGGAGTGAGAAGACAAATAGTATGTAACTAAAAAATAGAAAGAAAGAACAGCGAAATCCCTATTTTCAATAGATTCAGTCAGCATTCAATAATAAATTTATCATCCTTTTTCTTATGCAAAATTGGTAGCAAGCTTGAAGATTTCCGAAGTTTTGAAAACTTCGGAAATCTAGCTCCAAAAGTTTATTAATCGCCTACCATTTTTTAAGCGAAAAAGGTATAACTCCTTTTTGTCTAATCACTCAACGCTAAATCAGCTATTTGCTCACGGTAAAACGTTCTACCTTAATGCTGTTTTTACTTTGTATAATTACTAAGTAAATTCCATTTGCTAGGTTGCCAGGGTAAAAACGAGATTGATTCCAACCTTGCTGTACTTCCATGGCATCTAGTGCTGTCACAACTTTTCCATTCAGATCACTGATGTAGATATCTACCCGTTCTGCCTGTGGCATGAAAAACGCTACATTCGCATAATCCAATACTGGATTGGGTATCACTCTAATTTGAATCGGTTGAACTTTGTTATTTCCCTTTGCATCCGTGCGAATTTCTATAGGCTCGTAAGCATCTTCAGCTACCGGAGCATTGCTCATGGTAGTAGGTAGCGTCAAGGAACAACCGCCCAAGAAAGCATGAAAGTCACTGCCTGCTTCTGCGTGAAAACCTTCTTGCAGTGTAATTAATGTACCAGCACTGTAGATAACCTCCGCACCTGACTGCACGACATTCGTAGCAACAATAGTATTCTCAACCTTTATGGTCTTTATTGCCGTCAGTGTATTCACAACGGTCGCATCAAATGGACAAGAAGAAATTTCAAACCTGACTGGTCCCAGATCGTTGTTTTCGTAGCAAGATTCACTTGGATTTTGCAATGAATTAACAGTCACAAGAAGATCGTATTTGTTTTCGCTTAAATTCAAATCCAGTTCAGTATCGTAGCTGAGCTCTAAATGTACTGTATCGCCAGCCGCCCACAATGGAACATTGATGCTTTCTGTTAGGCTCGAAACCAATACACCAGTTGTGTCTGTAATTGTAACTTCTACGTCAATAGGACTAACAATATCGACTGCCGATAGATTCGCTATTGCTACATCCAATTCTAGTTGATCGCCCAGTGATAATTCCTCTGCTTCGAATCGATATTCCATATTTGGAGCGACTGCCAAATCAATGCTAGGTGTGTAGAATACCCTCCAATAATCCAATTGACCAGGTGTACGCTCTACGTCATCTTTCGTAAAATACTGTAACTTCAACTTAGGATAAGTTGCTGCATCAATAGAGCTAATGTCAATAGAATTAGCAGTTTGTTGACTAAAAATGGTGGTCTCTTGTCCATTTGCATCTATACCGATAATATCTAGCTCTACCAAATCCGCTGAGGTGGTATCACTCACACTCCACTCCACAGAAGACCAAGAAGTAGCAGGTCCAATCTCAGTAGAAGTAATTGTTCCATTTCCTCTTCTACCCGTGAAACTGGTTCGACCTTCTATAACCTCAAATCTATTTTCTGCTATGATCTGAACTTCAAAGAATTCAGGATTATTTTTCTGGAAAATAAATATAAATGGATTTTCTTTTGTTTGCAGTTCTCTTGCTAGATTGATGCCTTGCTGCTCCAAAACCTGAAAGATATTTCTACCCAAACCAACAGAATCTGCTGCCCAATCTTGGACGCTATAACCCCCATCTCCCTTTTGTCTGCTAAAAATAATAACATAATCGTCATCGTCAATATTGTCAATATCATTCATCCATGTATCTCTATCTGTTTGAGAAGAAGGATCGTACATGCGAAAATCAATTTCCCAGTTGAAGCAGTTGGGAGCTGGGGAAACCACGTCATTATCCACCGAAAATTTATCATATACAAGCATATTGATTCGCTCGAAGGAAGCAATGTAGGAGTTGCTGCAAGGAAAATTACTCTTGGTTGTTCTGAATCCATCTTCAAATACAGTCATTTCACCAAAATTCAGTGAAGTAGCCGTAGAATTGACGACCTTAATGTTTTTTTCCCTATCTGCCAATTCTAGCATTTTAGTAATTTCATTCTGCATCAATTTATCAAATGTGTTTCGCTCGTACTGAAAATAGTCTTGTTGATTCCAACCTTCACTAGCGGCATTACTCATGTAAGTGAAGGAAGATACTTTCCAATTTAATGTCGCTTCTGATGATAGGTTCCCCGCACTCACTCTCCAGTAATATACAGAGTCTTCTTGTAATATGATGTTAGGCTCCCATTCAATGACACCTGCCAAAGAGTTGACAGTGGTAGTAGCCAAAGGTGTAGCAAAAGAACCATCTAGTGCAATCTGAAAATGATAGTCTGCTGCTCCTGTAGGTGCATCAAATGTGGACGCTTGCAGTTTGACATTAGAAGTATTTTGAATGCTGAACTCAGCAGGATAGGAAGGCTTTATTTCTGTTTCTACTACATAGAATATGAGCTCTGCCAGATTATTTGCTTCTCCACCATTGGTAACCTCTTGAATATTATTAGGATCATCAAGCACGAATCGAAGACGATTTTCTCCTAAAAAAGAAGCATCTCCTTCAAAAGGTATTTTGATGGTATAATTTTCAGAATACGCAGGCGAGACAAGGCTATATTGCTCACTAAATACACTATTGCTACTAGGATTCAGATGTGTAACGCTCACCACCAAATTATCATCAATTTGCCGACCTATATTTGCAATCTCTAGATTTATTGTAATAGAGTCATCTTGGATACCAATTAATTTCGTGCCTAAGGTTGTTTTTTCTTCATTCACAATGTAATCAGGCAATTGGTGTGGATGAAGACGTATAGCAGGATCTCCGTGTAGCATAGAAGACATCAACACCATTTCATTGGATGTATTCGGACTAACAGAAGGCGCGAACTCAATCAAGGCTTGACGAAACATTTCTCCAAAAGTACTTCCATAATTATCTGTTCCTAGGTTACCGTAAAAGTTTTCAGCAACGGGTATCAAGCCTCCCAAAGTGGTCACCCAAGTGTTACCGTACCAAGCAATTGCTCCTTTGTCTTCTATTAGAACATATTCCTCACTCAATGTCGATTTGTTTGTAAAGACCGTATTCGTATTACAACCAATAGCATAAAAAAGTGGATAGTTAGGTAAATTAGAGTAATCTTCTGGTGATCCTATATCAAAGTCAATGGTGTTAGCAGCAGAATGCCCAAAGAAAGTTAGTAGCGAAGCACCATCTTGGATGTATTCAACCGCCAAATCTGATTCGACAGAAGTAGAATCTTTTACTGCAAAGAAGTTGGTCACATTCGCTCCGAAAGTACTGTTTTCTAAACTATCACCTAGTTGTCTAAGCTCTCGCTTAATGGTTTCTTGAATTAAAACATCACCTCCACCAAAATGCAATACATTTTTAGCCCAACTTTTATCTTCTATAGTCTGCGGTGTAGCATCCAATACCGTCTCATACTCTTGAATCTTGTCCAGATATACACGTACTTGATCTGGTGTGTAAGCCGCCAAACGCCCAACACTCATCCAAGGTTCGTTAGAATTATGATCTAATACAAAACCATAATCTGAGTGAGGATAACCAAATGTTGGTACAATATCATACAAGCTTTCTTCGCCACTCCGCATTTTGAGCCGATCCCAGCCTTTTCCCACGATGAATAGATGAGTGGGTCCCCATGGTATCTGGATGCGGTGCATAAAGTTCTTAATGGCTTGTTCGTGTCGATCTGTTCCGTAGCCAAACTGATCGTATAGTTGAGTGACATCTATTACGATAGTGCTGTAAAAGCCGCCCGCTGCGGATGCTCTATAATCGGCATAATTTTGTACGTAGTTAATTCCATTACCATCATCGAACAACTCAGGACCAGATAAAATCACATAAGTAAATTCTGATAGAAGAAAATCGAATTCTTCAAAAACCCTCTTTTCCACACTATTGGTTGAAGCAATATTATTTGTACTGACTAGAATACATTGCCTCTTACCCGTAGCAGCAGAGGCTGGCAGTACTGCTTTGATCGTGCCAGCATCATTAGTGGTTGTGATTCTTGCATTGTAAGTGAGGTCGTAGAGAATAGGAGCGGATGCTCCTGCGTCAAAATTTGTAATTTCAATGTACTGCTCTTGTCCATTGTTGTCTAATGCAAATTCAAAGTAGCTGCTGTTGCCAAAATCAAATGTTCTAGCATACTCAATTGAGATACTGGACATTTTGAAAGAATCTTGATTACTGATGCTTATATCTGTCAAAGCACTTAAATCAGTAGCCGCTACCGTGAAACTATCGCCTCTGGCTTTCCAGTTAACAAAGGCAGGGCTGTTATAGTTAGAAGCCCCCACAACATAAGATAAGCTATGATTTCCATCTTCCGTCGTGTAATAAGTGGAAACACTTGCGTCTGGCCCAGAAGTATAGCCATTAGGTGTGGCTAAACTGAATACATTACTTTGCTCAAATTTTCGCCCATATCCTTCACCTGCGTAGTATCTAGGAGAAATACCATCTCTTTGAATGGCAGAACCTGTGCTACCTGTAAAAGTTTCTCCTCTGTCATATCTACTGCTAAAGACCTCTTTTGTTGTTGACCAGCAGTAAGTTTCCTTAGCAATTGTGCTAGAAGAAGTGTAGTCATTTAACCTTTCATAAACACTGTTAGTAGTCGGCGTTTCCCAGGTCAAGAAATAGGCTGATTCGTCCGTAAATAAGCTGTAATCAGGATTGGCTTGCATTTCTTCTCCGACATATAAGAATTTATCTAGCCAACCGTCATTTCTCTCTCCATAAAACTCAATAAATTCACCTGCACTAAAGCTGCCTGCACCATCTACGTAAATAGGCACTTGATTGCCCCTATAGAAAAGCTGGAAATTTGACACCTGTGGCAAGTTATTTACCAAATCTGGGTCTGCGGCAGTTAAGTCAGCATAAGTGATTCGATAAATTCCATCAGCATTTACCTTAACCTTGTAGTAAGATTGATTATAATTAATCCATTCATTACCATAGCATGGGGTGCTCCCACAATTTGAAATGCTCATCTGTGCACATATACTTGATGTACATATGCACAGAAATGCAAGTAGTATAATTTTAGCTCGCTTCATAAAAGTATAATGATTATAATTGATTTAAAAAAAGTAAGTGTGTAATAATAGTGATGTAAGTACTCAATACTTGGATGGCCCAAAGTGACTTTCCCTTAAAACAGGGAAAATTCTATGATCTCTAGTTTAATCATCTTCGCGAACAAACCTACTGATTGAGTATCTGCAGACTAAACTCGTAATTAATTGACTACGAGTTATCTAGGAAGTCGGTTGATGATTTAGACTAAAAATTTTACGTTTTAGTCACGTAATGCAAGATAAGCAGCACAAAAATATTCATTTTTCCCAAAAGAAATAGAAGACTAGGTATAATAATTTAAAAAAATAAAGTTATTATCAATTGTAAACTTCTTGCCGACAAGAATAATTGAGCAACTCAGGCGTGAGGCACGATCACCAGAAATGGAAATGTACTTCTTTGTCCCATACGCAGTATAAATCCACTTCCCGAATTCCCTAGGATAAGACTCTTGAAGTTTTAGAACCGAAATCGTTGAAAACAGGACTTTTTGGCTTAGACTTCAAAAGTCTAGTGTTCACATTTTGCAAAAATTGTCAAAGAGCCAAACATTAGACTTGTTTAGCTTTGATAATCAAATGCTTACGTAAAAATACTGATTTTTGAAATTTGAACTATTAGCTTTTAATCATATTGCAATATGACTGAGAATCAGATACTTGCATTTTAAGATTAAAATGTGACATGAATTAATAATATTTTAACACTTTTTCATATGTAAGATTTATTTCTAAAATGCTTAATTGTCAGTATTTACAAGGACGAACAAGTCTATTAATAAAAACAAGACTTCGTACAGCCCTAAATTTTATTGCATAAAATTCATCATTTGAGGCAATCAGCAGCTAAAAATTTACAAAGAGAAAATCTTTATAGTGCTTTAAATAGGCTCTAAATGATTTCATTTGGTCGAGTATCTTTAGAAAGATATCGCCAACTCAGGCGTGAGGCGTGACGCCCATATGATTTGAAGATAAACGTGAGCTTCCATAAATAATGCTGACCAAATGAAATCATTCAGAACCTTTAAATATGTATTCTATAAAGTATGAAATTTAGCGAAAATTCGCTAAAATCTTTTGCTACTTTCAAAAAAGATTTACTTTTAGCGAAAATTCGCTAGAAAAGGTGGATTCTCAATTCAGCGCAGACTAATAATTAAATTTAATATAAGATGACAGCGGTTATTGATACCATTATCAACAAAGAATCACTATCGGGTGGTGAATTCATTATTAAAGACTCAAAGCCTAGTACGACCTACATTCCAGAAGCCATGACGGAGGATCAGCGGATGATTTCCAACATGGTAAAAGATTTTGTACGCTCCGAAATTCGGCCCGTAGCCGATAAAATAGAAAAACAAGAGGAAGGCGTTGCAGTTGGCTTGTTAAAGAAAGCGGCAGAACTAGGCTTATTGGGTGCGCACATGCCAGAAGAATATGGTGGTATGCAATTGGACACCAATACTAATACGATCATTGCAGACAACTTAGGACCTGCTGGTTCTTGGACGGTAACTTTCGCAGCGCACACAGGCATTGGGATGTTACCGATTTTGTATTTTGGAACAGAAGCACAAAAAGAACAGTATCTACCAGGTTTAATTGCAGGAGATTTGAAGGCGGCTTACTGTTTGACGGAGCCTAGCTCTGGCTCAGATGCTTTAGCAGCCAAGAGTCGAGCAGATTTGAGTGAAGACGGTAAGCACTACATATTGAACGGACAGAAAATGTGGATTTCCAATGCTGGCTGGGCAGATGTTTTTATTGTTTTTGCACAAGTAGAAGGCGATAAATTTACGGGCTTCATTGTAGATCGCAATTCAGCGGGTTTGACTTTGGGTGCAGAAGAAGACAAATTGGGCATCAAAGGTTCTTCTACGCGTCAAGTCTTTTTTGAGCATGTAAAAGTACCCGTAGAAAATGTATTGGGTGAAATCGGAAAAGGGCATTTGATTGCTTTTCATGTTTTGAATGTTGGTAGATTTAAGTTGTGTGCTTTGTGCCTGGGTGGTGCAAAAGCAAGTGCGGAGACGGCCATCCAATACGCCAACGAGCGCGTTCAATTTAAGCAACCAATTGCTAATTTTGGAGCCATACAATATAAATTGGCAGAACAGGCGATTCATATTTTTGCTGCCGAAAGTGCCATGTATCGTACCTCACAGTTGATGCAAGACAAAGCACAAGAGTACAAAGACAAAGGCGATAGCTTTGATTTGGCGAAGCAAAAAGCAGCAGAAGAATACGCGATAGAATGTGCAATTATGAAAGTTGCGGGTTCGGAGGCATTGGATTATGTAGTGGATGAAACGGTGCAAGTGCACGGTGGCATGGGCTACTCTGAAGAAGGTACGGCTGCTAGAGGTTATCGCGATTCTCGCATTAATCGGATTTATGAAGGTACAAACGAAATCAATCGTCTTTTGATGGTTGATCAGATTTTTAAACGTGCGATGAAAGGTAAATTGGACATTGTCGGTCCTGCTTGGGCAGTGCAGAAAGAATTGGCTTCCATGCCTGGATTTGGTCAGCCAGAAGGGGCTTATGGTCAAGAGCAAAAAGCGATCAAAGACTTCAAAAAAATTATCTTGATGGTAGCTGGTGCAGCAGCAAAAATGCAAATGGACGGACAGATCAACCTGAAAGAAGAGCAAGAAGTCTTAATGAATGTCTCCAATATATTGACGGATACCTTCTTAGCAGAATCTTTGCTCTTAAGAATACAAAAAATAGAAGCCGAAGGAGTAGGACGCGTAGATCAATCGGTCTATGATGCTATTTTGAAGACTTTCTTACACGACGCCACGGCTCGCATTCAGAAGGAAGCAACGGATGCCTTGGTTTCCTTTGCGGAAGGCGATCTGTTGAAGACTTTTCTAATGGGCTTGAAGCGATTTACCAAATATCCGCCCGTGAATGTGAAGCAAAGTCGGCGCACTATCGCTAGTGCTTTGATTGCTGCGAATGCGTATTGTGTATAAATTAAAGTGGGGCTTCGGTTATTTTTTCTGTATGCCTTGTTTTACTTTAATACGTACTTACTACAGTGTAAACTAAGTTTATTTGCATTTTAGATGGGGGAGTTTGAGGGAGAAAAAAGGGTTTTAGAAAAACCCTTTTTTCTCCCTCAACCCTTTTTCGCCGCCGTCGAAGACGGCGGCAGATAGGTGTTTTGAAGCTCGAAATTCTAGGGAATTTCTCGCTTCTCAAAATTAAAACAAACTTAGTTTACAGTGTAGTATGCTACTTATCTTTAAAAAATATTACAAGGGATAAGGTTCTATGATGGAGAAAAAAATCTTATTCTTACATACAGCTTTTGCGACTTTAAAACTTAGGATAAGTTCTGAGCAGACAAATGTAATTGGTAATCTCACTCTTAAGTAGATGGACAATGTTTAGGTCACATTTTGCGCGCCATCGCCTCACGCCTCACGCCTAAGGCGGACACAGTAAGGCGGACACAGTGCGGCTCGGCGCGCAGAGAAGGTTTGGAGGGCAGACAAAATATGAGATGTTGTTTTACAACATCTTATATTTTGTCTGCCCTCCAAGACCACCACGAAGCAGCGAGTGCTGCAAGCACGATGCTGCCGAGTTGAATAGCTAGATTACTTTTGTTCAAGTACTTAAGTTACTAATTCCGATAAGAAAAATAGAAATAACACAGTGTAAAACATCTAGTTCATCATGCTACTAAAAATTCATCCAGATAATCCAGAAGGCAGAAAGATCAATCAGGTGGTAGAGACCTTAAAAAAAGGTGGCATTATCATCTATCCAACGGATACGGTCTATGGCATTGGTTGTGATATTTTCAGCCATGATGCGGTGAACCGCATTTGCCAGATTCGGGGTCTCGATCCTGTAAAAGCGCGCTTATCCTTTATTTGCAAAGATATTAGCCAAATTTCAGAATATGCCGCTCCGATTGATAATGAAGTCTTTCGATTGATGAAGCAGCATCTGCCAGGACCATATACTTTTGTTTTGAAATCTAACAATCAAGTACCCAAACTTTTCAAAAATAGAAAGAAAACGATTGGTGTGCGCATTCCAGATAATACGATTTGCCAAGCTATTGTAGCGACATTTGGTCGTCCTATTTTGACTGCTTCTTTGAAATCGGATGATGAAATCTTGGAATACTTTACCGATCCATTTGACATTTATGAAGACTATCGCCGACAAGTAGATTTGGTAATTGACGGTGGCATAGGCGGGAATGTACCTTCGACCGTGGTCAATTGTACAAGCAATGAAGTAGAAGTGCTGCGGCACGGCGCAGGGGAATTTTAGATAGGCAAAATCTTGTCTTGCAGGATTCAATAGATTTGCTAAATCTGAGTTTACTCCGAAAACCTAAAAAATGAGACAATTTGTCAAATTTTGAAAATTTGACTTACGTTTCGCTAATTTTAAATTAAAAAAACAAAATTTAATTCTGACTATGCAGTAAAAACCCTCTTTTTGTAAAATTTTATTTCATGAAATTTCCCAAAAAGAGGGACTTTCGGACAGAGAGAAAAAATCAAAATTTTCAATTTTGATTTTTTC
>JBCCRX010000196.1:0-12186 GCA_039201015.1 Bacteroidota bacterium
TCTACGAAACTATCTACTGCAACTTGTTCAAAATAGGATTCTTCGTAATCGAAGCGACCAGAGGTATAATCAGGCGACCAATTCATAGAAATCGAAGGTTTCACGGTATGCCGTATGCCTCGCAACCAACCCTTTTTCAGTGTCAAAGTCCGATAAAGCGTCGTATTTAAACTAATCGAAGCACTCAATTCATGTATGGATCGAATACCGCGAAGCGTATCAATATCTACCTCACCAAAACTGACAAATCGTCTTTCTGTTGTAATATCTAAGCTATCAAATTCATTGAAAAAAGTATCCACCACAACTACAGGATCATCTATGAAACGGCGTTCTTGCGATTGGAAATTGATTTTATTGGTGTAATTTACGCTGGGCGTTATACTAATAAATTTAAAGAGTTTTATGGACGTATTGGCAGTGGCGCGCTGCTGTCCGCCCATTCTTAAGTTGTCTTGAAAATTGTCGCTATTGAAGAATTGAGATAAAGTATCCGAACCTGTGATGCTTGCCCGAAATTCGTTTTGATAGCGAAAGGCGATTTGTTCGTACCATTGTTCTTTTAGGTTTTTTCGGTCTTTTTTATTTCTGCGCTTAAAGGGATAAATCGTTTGGGTTTGGAAATTGAAGTTGGGGAAATTGATGGTCATATCGCCAGAACGCGCGTTTTGAGAGTGCGTGAAAGCCGCCGAGAAAGTGTAGGGCTTTCCAGGAAAGGATTGATTGAGCGAAAAATTGGAGCTAAATTGTTGATTGAGGACACTTTCGGCATCATTGAAGTTTTGGCTTTGGTAGCTGTTGAATTGGATGTTGATGCTACCACCAATTCGGCGAGTAGGATGCGCGCCCGATGCTTGATTTAAACTTGCCCTCAATGCAATCGAAGGATCGAAAGTGATCGTCGCATCATTGGCTTCGGTTCGCTGCCGAGCATAGCTGAAATTGAAATTACCATTGTATTTGTAGCGTTTCCTGAAATTGACGCCCAAGCCTACATCAAAAGTTCCTTTCACATAGAGACTGGTTCGCGCGGTCATATCCCAATAATCATTGATCGGGAAATAGTATTGTATGTCGCGCAAACCAAAACCCCACTGGTCAGAATACTCATAATTTCTAGGAAAGATCAATCCGCCTGTATTGGCTTCGGAGGTCGGAAAAAATCCGAAAGGCAGATAAAGTGGCGTAGGAACGCCCGCAATTTCTATCCTCGACGGACCCACGATAATCAATTTGCCTGGAATGACTTTTTGCTTTTTGCTACGAATGCCAAAATGTGGTGTAGCGTGATTACAAGTTGTGAAAATGGCATCTTCGCTGTAAATAACATCTTGCGTGACCGTGCTATCGGTCTCTGGAAGGGTGCTTTCGGTACGCACAAATTTAGACTTTGCACCCAATACATAGAGATTTTGCTGTGTGGTGGTCACTTCATAAATAATGCCTTTTTGGGTATCGAAATTGTAACGCATTTTTTTGGAGGTAAAGTCCTGCCCTTCATCTTTGAACGCTGGAAACTGCCCAATGCGCCCCGTGCTGTCAATGAAGCCTTCCGCCATCACTTCATTCGTGGACCAATCTAATACAATGTAGCCCGCTTTCAGGCTCATGCTTTCGTATTTGACTTCCGCCTGTCCGTAGAGGTATATTTTTTCATTCGCAATGTCATAAATCATAGAGTCTTTCGCGCTATAATCCACGGGCGTATCGAAAGCATCGGGTGAAATATCCACGCGATCTAAATTGCTACCACCAAAAGTATTATTGCCAAAAGGAATACTGTCATTGATTGGAAAAGTAGCGTCGGTGGGGAAGCGAGGGTCAAGACTATCCCTAGTCGGTGGATTAATTGTATCTTTGGGGGAGATTTGAGTTGGAAATTGTGCAAAAAGTAAAATAGGAGCAAGCCAAAACAATAACAAGCAGCATTGTACCTTTACATCTAAGGTAAAATATTGTATTATTAATGGTTTATATATTTGCATTATTTCTATTTGTCCAATTACCGAGTGTTGTTTGTTTTGAATAGGTGCTGATTATCACCTCTCTTGATTTGCTAAATCTCAAAGAATTAGTAAATCTCACAAGGAAAAAAATAAACAACACATAAATTTGCACTATGATAAAAACAGTACTCCTTCCTTTAACGCTGTGCCTATGGCTACTGCCGTTTCCTTTTTCTTGGATTAACCTTTCATTGACCAATTCCACCAGCATTCTCTCTCCTCCAAAGAATACAGTACATCAGCACCACGCCTTTTGCCAACACCACAGAGCAAAAAAAACGATTCCTTTTGGGGCGGCGATGGGCAAAGTTATCAAAGAAAGTGGAAACAACCAGAGAATCAAGACCATTGTACTCGACCCAGGTCATGGCGGCAAAGATCCAGGCTGTTCGGGAGCAAGTAGCCGAGAAAAACACCTCGCGTTAGCAATAGCCAAAGCACTCAAAACGCAATTGCAAAGCAGCTATCCCGATTTGAATGTGATCATGACTAGAGATCGAGATGAATTCATTCCATTGCATACGCGCGCCTCCATTGCGAATCGAAACGATGCAGATTTATTCATTTCTATTCATTGCAATTTCATTCCTCGCTACACGGGTACGAAAGGAACGGAAACCTACGTCATGGGCTTACATAAAGTAGAGGAGAATTTGAATGTAGCGAAGCGAGAAAATGCTTCTATTTTATACGAAGAAGATTATAAAAAAACTTACGACGGTTTCGATCCCGACTCCGACGAAGGACACATCATTCTTTCGATGTATCAAAGTGCTTTTTTGGAGCAAAGTATTCTATTTGGTTCTTTGGTAGAAGAAAAATTTGCGACGGCTGCCAATCGAAAAAGTAGAGGGGTGAAGCAAGCTGGTTTTTTGGTTTTGCGCGAAACTACGATGCCAAGCGTCTTAGTGGAAACAGGTTTTTTGAGCAACAAAGCAGAAGAGGCATTTCTGAAATCGAAGGCGGGGCAAGAGCGCATCGCTAATTCTATTTTTCAGGCATTTAGAATTTATAAGAATACAATAGAAAGCGGCGAAGTTAGTCCAATGACAGCGACTTTGAAAACACCTATGCCGAAGACGACGAAAAACCAGCCAGCAAGGCAAAACGATGACTACGCTTCCGCTAAAGTTGATTTGCCAACTCGCGTTCAGACGACACCCGTGGAGACTAGAAAAGTAAGAACAAGTCCAAAAGTAGAGAATAATACGACTACCCAAACCCCTTTGAAAACACCCACCAGCTATGTGGAAGAAATGAATTATGGCAATACGCACGCAGATTCGGATTTTTCCAAGCCTTCCAAACCGACTCAAAAGCCATCCAACAGTCCGATTCAATACCGCGTCCAGTTGGCGGCTTCTAAGACCAAAATTGATACGCGCGAAGATCGTTGGTACGACATCCCGTATGTGGTAGAAATCGTCTGGGAAAACAATATGCACAAATACCAAATCCGTAACCTTCGCGACTTTAAGGAAGCCGACCGCGTTCGCATCGAAATGCTCCACAAGGGATTTATGGGCGCATTTATTATCGCTTTTCAAGACGGTCGGCGGCTGACGAATAAGGAGTTGAGTCGTTTGGAGTGAGGCTTTGGCGTTCTTTCTTCTTTTGGAAAGAATTATTAGCTTACAAAATCTATATTTTCAATGCGCGTTTTTGTAAGCTAATATTTTTTATCTTACAAAATCCTAGTATTTTTACAGTGATTTTGTAAGCTAAAAAAGGAAAATGGGCGAAATTCTAATCGGTAGAAAGGCAGAACAAGCGATTCTACAAAAAGCATTGGCTTCTCGTGAGGCAGAAATGATTTCTGTGATTGGTAGGCGCAGAGTTGGTAAAACTTATTTGGTGCGGAAGGTGTATGCAGAGCATATTATCTTTGAACTATCAGGATTACAGAATTTGCCTGCGGAAGATCAACTTCGTAATTTCACAGAGCAGTTGAATGTTTTTTTCACTGGAAATAACTTTGAAGTTCCTGTAGATTGGTTAGATGCCTTTTTTCTTCTAGCTAGGGTATTACGAGAACAAAAAAGTAAAGAAAAAAAAGTCATTTTCTTCGATGAAGTGCCGTGGATGGCGACCCATAAATCAAAATTTCTTTCTGGCTTAAGCTATTTCTGGAACTCTTGGGCTGTCCAACAAAACGTGGTAGTCGTTATTTGTGGTTCTGCCGCTTCTTGGATGATTCAAAAAATACTGCGCGACACGGGCGGTTTGCACAATAGAGTAACGCGACGCATTCGATTGCGCCCTTTTACATTAGCAGAAACGAAGGCGTTTTTGTTGAGCAGAAGCATCCATTTTGGTAATTATGAATTGCTACAACTTTACATGGCTATGGGCGGGATTCCGCACTACTTGAAAGAAATCGAAAATGGACAAAGTGTTGCTCAAAATATCAATCGTATCTGTTTCAGTGAAGGCGGCCTATTGAAAGACGAATTTTTAAGTCTTTATCCAGCACTTTTCAAGCATGCGGACTATCATGTAGCTATTATTCGAGCTTTGGCGACCAGAGCACAAGGACTCAATAGGAAAGATTTGGTGCAAACTGCAAAAATAGGTGACAGTGGACGCATCTCAAAAGTACTAGTCGAATTGGAAGAATCAGGTTTTATTACTGCTTATCCCAATTTTGGGAAAAAGAAAAAAGGCAAAGTTTATCGTTTGACGGATGAATATTCGACTTTTTATTTGCGCTTTATTGAACCCAATTTACCTGAAACCTATGATGCTTGGACGAACATCAGCCAAACGCAATCCTACAAAGTCTGGTGTGGTTATGCTTTTGAAAATATTTGTTTGAAACACGTACCACAAATCAAAAAAGCCCTAGGAATTTCGGGTGTTTACACGCGATCTAATTCTTTCTTTAGCAAGGGCAATGACTATGTGCCAGGCGTACAAATTGACTTATTAATTGACCGAAACGACAGAGCGATCAATCTGGTCGAGATTAAATTTCACGATGACGTTTTTACGATCACAAAGGCATACGCGGAACAATTGCGCACCAAAAAGCGGTCTTTCAAATCGCTTACTCAAACTAGAAAGCATATTTTCCTCACCCTAATAACTGCTTCTGGCGTGCAGCCAAATGATTACAGCGGTATCTTAATTGATGTGACTTTGAAGAGCGATGTGTTGTTTGAAGAAGTATTCTATGTATAGATCATTTCAGTTCTACGACACTTTTTTTGGAAATTTCTATTGCCCAAGAATCTTCTCGAAATTTTTTACGAAAAAAATCCGCTATTTACACGCCTAGCCTAATACAGTATAAACTAAGTTTATTTTAATTTTAAATAGGGAGTTTGAGAAAGGGAAAAGGGTTTTTATGAATATCCTTTTTTCTTCCTTAAGCCTTATCTGCCAGCGTCTTCGACGGCGGTAAGTATGTTTTTGAAGCTCGAAATTAAAACAAACTTAGTACATTGTAAAATAAGTTTCTTTGTATTTTAGATGAGGGAGTTTGAGGGAGCAAAAAGGGTTTTAGAAAAACCCTTTTTGCTCCCTCACCCTTCTTTGCCGCCGTCTTCGACGGCGGCAGATAGGTTTTTTGAAGTTCGAAATTCTAAGGAATTTCTCGCTTTTCAAAATTAAAACAAACTCAATTTACACCGTACTAAGGAACGCTAAAAAAAATAGACTAAGGTACTACTTGCGTAACATGAGTTCCTAAATAAAAGTAGCTAGAAGTGAAGTATAGCATTAGTTGCAAGGTGTTCCGTTAAGCGCATCGGTACGCAATCGAAGCCAAGAATCTAATTCTGCACGACCTTTTAAACTTACATCCACATAATTTGAGCCTTCTTCCAAAATGACACCATTAAAATACTGTGCTTTTAGTTGTGCAACTATCTCTTGACCACTAAGCGAAAGTTGCGTGTCTCTATCCTTTCCTCTGATTCTCAATCTCTGCACAAAAGGAACGGTGATGTGGTCATAGAACTGTACCGCATCATAGATGATGACGGATTCAAATGGCTGAATGGTTTGTGTTCTAGTCGTTGAAATATCAAAAGTTTCGGTAGATTCTTGTGTCTCAATGGTGGTCGTATTTTGGGTCACAGAATTTTCTGTTGTGTTGCTGTAGCCTCCTTCGACCGTAGCAGAAGTCTCTACTCCATAAAAGCTGCCGCTCACCGTCACACTCGCTCTTACATCCCAAGTTTGACTACTACTAGAATATAGTTGAATGCTTTCTTCTTGCGTTGTCGAAAAGGTCTGACTTTGCTGTCGATTAACGCCAACAGTGACTTCGGCTATCGAATTGGAGCAATTGCGTACTTGTTGTTCAAAGGCAATATCCGTACTAGCGGCTGGAATAATAGGAGCTAAAAATTTTGTGCCTAAATCGTCAAAGTTCCAGTCAATATTCGAAGCAATGAAGCGCCACTTTGCAGCATCACTAGAAGGATTCACTCCTAAATTTCCTGGACGCACTCCATTGTTGATTAGATAAGCATCTGTTCCCAAAGATTTTATATTAAAAAATCCGCCTCCAGCGTCTATGATTTCAAATTTATAATCACGTTCGCTATTGGAAGGTCTCGGAGAACCAAAATTTCCCAACGCAGATCGACCAAAAAGATAAGAAATCATCCCTTTCCCTGTCTGGTCGGACTCTGTATGCCAAAAATAAGTATCATCATTATTGGGTAGTAGGAAAAATTCTTGCGTGACTGCTCCTAATCTTGGATCATCGGGTAATTCTCCTGCTACAAAATCTTGCATAACCAAACTATTCATCTCATCATCATCGGAGTATGGTCGAAGTGCAGTAGCGATCACTCTGCCGTCCAGTTTCGACTGCATCAAAAAAGGCATACTGTTACTAAAAGTAGGGAATGCAGCAGGAGCTTCTCCAATAAGTGGTTCTGGTACAATCGTTCTGCCACTGCCATCTATGATTTGCTTGTTATCGGCATAGCGAGCAATGATTTGATCTTCTTCATCAGATACTATAACACTCAGATCAATGCCATCTCTCCAAGCGACTTGTTCCTCTTGGGTCAAATCTGTGCGTGACCATTTTAGTATTTGTCCTTGTAGGAAAGGATCAGCAACTACCTTTTTATTGAATTTGGCATAAGCAGCGTCTTCGAATATAACTTCAATACCTGCGACACGTCCTCCGCGTTTGGCTACAGAACGTGCATCTACTATAAGACCAAGCTCTCCTTCGTCTTCCTCCAAGTCTATATTATTGCCATCACTGGTTTCCAGTCCTGTACCATCAGCATCTGGTTTTGGTACATCTTCATCTTTGCAATTGATACAAAAAAATAGCAATAAGGTGAGAACGATAGATAATTGAATTTTCATTGTGGCAATTTTTATTGTGTGTAAGTTAGACTTGATGCGTTATTGAAAATCAATGAGTTGTGAAGAGAAATTGATGATAAATTTACACGCTCACAAAAAACTGATTATCAGCTATTTATTTTTTTAGTAAATATAATTATAACGCATCAACTCTAGTAAACCATGTTTCAAACAACACTAAAAACGACCACGAAATAATCATTGTTACAATTACAATATTGTAGTAACGAAACGCTAACATATCTACAGGAAAAAGCATGACTTGCAGTACTAAAAAATCACTGTCCACCCAAGGCAAACAGTGATTTCATTTTTACACTAAATAATATTCTAATACTTAATGCGGCGAAGCCATTACCGTAGAACGTGAAATATTCACACACTCACTTTCTCACTCTCTCTTTCAAAGTGGTGGCACCAACGAAATAGCTTACCAGTTTTGTGCAAGAGTTGAGAATTTATACTGCATGTGGGATAAAAAAGTACATTTTCATCTTTGGTAATTTGATGATACGGTGATTCGGTAAGCACCCAATCATCATATCACCAGTTAAACAAACCTGTCCGCCTCACTGTATCCGCCTTAGGCGTGATTAGCAAAATCATTAGAAATGTATTTGCACTTTTTTACCCCGAATAAAGTATAGATACTAAGCTGCCTGTCTAGTCCGTACTTTCCCAACAATAATTTGCCGCAATTCTTCATTACCTACTTCTTTGATGCGGTCTGCAACGACTAGAAATTCTTGATAGACGATGTCCAATTCATCTTTGGTGAGATTGTAACCAATATTTTTGGCGCGATAAGCGAGTGCGGCTCTGCCACTGCGCGCGGTCAAAACAATTTTAGAATGGTCAACACCTACTTCTACTGGGTCAATGATCTCGTAAGTATCTCTACGCTTGATGACACCGTCCTGATGAATGCCAGAAGAATGTGCGAAAGCATTTGCACCTACTATAGCTTTATTGGGTTGCACAGGCATACCCATGCGCTCTGAGACCAATTGACTCATCGGATTGAGCAGTTTGGTATTGATATTAGTAAATAAGCCTAGATTGTCGTGCTGCTTCAAGACCATCACTACCTCTTCCAGTGAAGTGTTTCCTGCCCGCTCCCCGATGCCGTTGATCGTACACTCAATCTGCGTCGCGCCGTTTTGTGCGCCTGCTATAGAATTGGCGGTGGCTAGCCCCAGATCGTTGTGGCAGTGTGTAGAGATGATTGCTTTATGAATGCCTTTCACGTTTTCCTTTAGATACTTGATCTTTTCGCCGTATTCCTGCGGTAAACAATAGCCCGTCGTGTCTGGAATATTTACGACTGTCGCGCCTGCTTTTATGGCAGCTTCCACGACTTTAGCAAGATATTCGTTGTCCGTTCTGCCCGCATCTTCGGCATAAAACTCTACATCCTCTACAAATTGCTTGGCGTAGCTGACCGCCGCCACGGCGCGTTCAATAATCTTTTGCCGTGTTGTCCTCAATTTGTATTGAATGTGGCTTGGAGAAGTACCTATGCCCGTATGTATTCTAGGGCGTTTCGCCTTTTTAAGGGCTTCTGCTGCTGTTTTGATGTCTTTCTCCACTGCTCTGGATAGACCACAGATCACTGTATCTTGTATGTTTTCCGCAATCATCTCCACGGAGCGAAAATCACCTGGGCTGGAAATCGGAAAACCTGCCTCTATCACATCCACGCCTAGCTCTTGTAATTTGAACGCAAGCTCTAGTTTTTGGGTTGTATTCAATTTGCAGCCAGGCACTTGCTCGCCGTCTCTTAGGGTTGTGTCGAATATATGAACTTGTTCATTTGTCATGATAATCTTAGTTTATATTCCGCAAACCATCAATTTTGAAGTCATTTATTTGGCTAGTAAAAACAAAGAGAAAATGAAGCGGAAATTTTTTATCGTAGAAAAAACCTGTATGTTTGCTCAATTCAAAATTATCTTTCCTTAACTGCTAATTAAAACTAAAATATAGATTCTAATACAAGACTGCAATCGTATTGGGATGAACTTAAGTAACTGATTTTCAAAGTGGTAAAAAAAGCATATTTACAATGCCAAAACAGAAGACGGACGACCTTGTTCAGTTGATAAGTTCGCTAACTAGGTCAGAAAAGCGGCATTTCAGAATTTTTGTTCGACGTAATCAAGCATCAGATGACATTCTTTTTTTGAAATTATTTGACTTTTTGGATAAATACGGCACTTATGATGAAGGGCGAATTTTAAAAAAGTTTCCAAATATCAAGAAGCGCCAGCTCTCTAATTTGAAAGCTCATCTGTACAAACAGCTTCTGATTAGTCTGCGTCTGCTGAATCGCAACCATGATTTAGATACCGAAATTAGGGAATATATTGATTATGCCAGGGTGCTCTACAACAAAGGGCTGTATCGTCAAAGCCTAGATATTTTGAGTAAAACCAAGCAAAAAGCATTAGAGACAAAGCGCAATTTATTGGCTTTGGAAATCGTAGAATTTGAAAAACATATTGAGTCGCAATACATCACCAGAAGCATAGAGACACGCGCAGAGAAATTGACAGAAGAATCTATTGAAATTTACGATAAACTTTTAAAAATCAACGAGTACTCCAATTTGGCGATACGACTTTATGGTTTATATCTCAAAACAGGTTTTGTCCGCAATGAAGAGGACTACACCATGATTACGACCTTCTTTCATTCTAATCTTCCTAAGCGCAAAAGCAAAGAAATGGACTTCTTTGAGCGCATCAATTACCATCAAACTTGTACTTGGTATCATCACATTACCCAAAATTTTACAATGAGCTATCGCCATAATCAAAGTTGGGTGGACGCCTTCCACGAGCAGCCTGAAATGATCGTGCATGAGGCACCGCTCTATTTGAAAGCAATGCACAATTTATTGACCACACTCTTCAATCTTTGGCATTATGATGCCTTTATTTTCAATTTAAAAAAGCTAGAAAATTTAGAGCAAGAAGACTACATTCAACTGACCAATAATACACAAGGACTTTACTACCTATACTACTATGTCCATGAGATAGATCGCCACTTCATGGAAGGAACTTACACCGAAGGTATAAAGTTGGTGGACGGCCTAATGAAGATCATTGATTCAGATGTTTACAATTGGGACAGCTATCGCGTGATGTTGTTTTACTACAAAATTGCCTGTCTGTATTTTGGTAGTGGAGACAATAGCAAAGCCATTGATTATCTAAATCTTATTATCAATCAGCGCAATCCAGATTACCGAGAAGATATTCAGTGTTTTGCGAGGATTCTGAATCTAATGGCGCATTTTGAATTGGGTAACGAACGCTTGGTAGAATATCAAATCAAATCGGTTTATCGCTTTGTCGGAAAAATGCAAGATATCCATGAAGTGCAAAGAGAGATTTTCCGTTTTCTAAGACGTACCCCGCGTATGCGCCCTTCTCAACTCAAGCAAGAGTTCGTTGATCTGAAAGAACGCCTAGAGATTGCACAATATAAGCGTTTTGAACGTCGTCCTTTTTTATATTTGGATATTATTTCTTGGCTAGAAAGCAAAATTGAGCAAAAAACGGTGCAGGAAGTTGTACGTGAGAAATTTTTGAAACGAAAAAGACGCGTGGTGCAACTAAATTTGGTGGCAGAAACAGAAGTATAAAGAGACTTGCATGTTGAGTTTAATGATTGTATTCGGGCAATTGACCAAGGACGCAGTACTGCAAATGTAGGGTATGAACAGCATCCAAGCAAAACAAAACCATCTCAAACCATATAAATCTATGATAACAGCTATTGGTCTTGTCGCTGCTTGTCTGACTACTGGGGCATTTTTACCTCAAGTCATTAAGACCTGGCGCACAAAGTCTGCGGACGATCTATCCCTGGAAATGTATCTGATGATGTTTATGGGAATTATTCTATGGCTAGTATATGGTATTGCGCTTCACGATCTACCGATTATAATCGCCAACGGAGTCAGTTCGATTTTTTCTTTCATCATTTTATATTTTAAGCTTCGAGCAATTAGAAAGAAAAAAATGTTCAAGCAACGTAATTTCTCGTCCAAGTAAAAGTTCTCAATCATTATAATTTTTTCTCTTTGCAAAAATCTAGCTGCTTTCTATATTGAAACATATTCATTAATTAAACCCGCAATTGATTAACAAACAACATAATGAAAATAAGGCTCTTTTTTAATTTGCTAACATTAATATCAATGCTCTTAGCTTGCGCAGAAGACACTAGCACGACCGAGGATAAAGCAAGCTACCCTGAAACGCCTGAACAAGTGGTGCGTCACTACCAAGCGCACTTGGACAAAAATGAATTTGAAGCTGTCAAAAAATACAGTACTAGACAAGAGCAAAAACGCATCGACGAAATTGCGCCGATTATACTGGAAGAAGCACTAGATTCCACGATTTTCACCACTAAGTTTATCCGTATCAAGTGCAAAGAGACTACAAGAAAAGCTATTTGTGACTGTGTCATTGAGAACTTTGGTGAACAATATTCTGATACCTTTGTGTTGAGCTATGAAGAAGATCGTTGGTTGGTGGATGCACCCGACGAGGAAATCAACTACGATCATAGCGAAGAAATTGAGCAGTTTATAGAAGAAGAACTAGAGCGAGAGAGGGAGAGTTTGAGAGAGGGAGAGTTTGAGAGAGTGAGAGAGGGAGAGTTTGAGAGAGGGAGAGAGGGAGAGAGTTGGAGAGAGGGAGAGAGTTGGAGAGAGGGAGAGAGTTGGAGAGAGGGAGAGTTGGAGAGAGGGAGAGTTGGAGAGAGGGAGAGTTGGAGAGAGGGAGAGTTGGAGAGAGGGAGAGTTGGAGAGAGGGAGAGTTGGAGA
>JBCCRX010000197.1:0-12145 GCA_039201015.1 Bacteroidota bacterium
GGAAGGACTCGACCTGTCCGCCTCACCGTGTCCGCCTTAGGCGTGAGGCTGACGTCCTTCTAAACGAAAACAAACGAAATTTAATAGTTGGCGATATCTTTCTAAAGATACTCGACCAAATGAAATCATTTAGAGCCAAAAAAGCTCTTTATATGGAGTAAACAATATTTCACTTTTACACACTTTTTGATGCACTCAGCACAATCTTATTTCTGGTCAAACAATTAGTAAGATCCGAAGTACCGCCGTAAAAACCACTCCACACTCAAAAGGGCAAGTAGAATAAAAAAAATCCATTTCAAGTTAATGATCGAGCGCGTTTGCGTGGTTTGATAAATCACAGGCTTCACATTTCCTTTGGCTTGAATTAACTCGGCTAGACCATTGACTTGATCGGGAAAGATCGTCTCGCCCGCATATTCTTCACTCAGGATACGAAGTAAGCCATGATCGGCGGTGGTTTCGTACAACTCTAGCTGTATCGGCTGCACACTGAATTGCCCTTCGTAAGTCAATTGCTGTCCATTGAAAGTGGTGGCAGCACGAAAACGATAATTACCAACGGGAAGGATGCCTGCATTGAGGCTATAAGCATCTTCGGTTTTGTTGAAAATGTAGCTGTATTCTTTGCCTTCCGTGCTGGTGATGACTATATTGGCTTCGGCATCGTTCACCAATTCATAGCTTTGATTGTAGAGTTGTGCACCAAAAACAATCGTTTCGTTTTCATTAAAAATATTTTGGTCTAAATTGACGCGAAAACGCCGTTTGTCTTCTTTCAAAGACAAATACTGCACGCTTTTGCCCAGTAGTTCATTGAAGAATTCGTGATTGTTGCGCTGTAAATAGTCAAACAATCGCCATTTCCAAATGCCTTCCGCTGCCAGTACACCTACTTTCGTGCCCGCGCTTTCTCCCAATAAAAACAAGGGGCGTGGCGTTTCCACTCGCCCAATTTGTTGGCGTAATAAAACACTGCTGTTGGGATTGGTTTTGTATTCTCCAAAAGGCGCGACAAGCGGTGGAAACTGTCGAATTTCTCTTTTTAGTTCTTCGTTTAGAGTGAATAGACTGAAATCGTTTTGAATCAGTGCCTGCACTTCATCCGTATTCCTACCATCGCCTCGAATCGTGAGTAAATCTTGCGCTCTATTGAATGCGCCTAGATTACTTTGCCCTCCGACGATGAAAAGATGCGCAATATTGTGGTTTTTGATCGTATTTAGGACATTGCTCGCTGTGTTTGTTTTACTAGGCAATTGGTGTAGAATAACAAAATCGTATTCTAGCAGGTTGGCTTGTAAATCAGTGATATAGGCGGTATTGAGTTCGTAGTTTTTATTCGCAGAAAGCGTCTGTTTGATTGCTGTTAAGTCAGGATGTGGCGCATTGGCAAGCAGTAAAATCTTTTGTCGCGCATCTAACACTTCCACGAAGAAATCCTTTACATTGTTCACGCGAGATGCTTCTCCATTCACACTAGAAAGTGCAATACGATAGCGTTGAACGCCCGCTTCATTGGCTTCCAAAATGACTTCGCGCGTCGTGAAAAAGTCTTCTTGATTGATGTTGATTGGAATACTTTGCAAGGTCTGACTATCGCCATTTACAATCTTAGAAAGTACTAGATTCGTATTTTGTCCTGTACAGTTTTTGGCGGCTACATCAATTTGTACCGCGAAGCGATCTCCTAAATAAGCAATTTTGTTGTGGAAAGCTCTTTTGACGATCAGATCGCGCTTTGGGATGGTATCACCTAGCGCAATCGTATAAATCGGTGCATTTAGCTTGCTGCTAGAATAAATCGGATTGCTACCTTGATTGTAAATGCCGTCACTCGCCAAAATGACTGCACCAAGATTTTGATTGCCGTAGAGATCATAGACGGTAGCGAGCATATCCGATAAATTACTCACTTTATCCGAAAAGCTAGAATCAATGCCTTCTCGGATGTCTTCGCCAAAAGAATAAGTCACTAAATCGTATTCTTCTGCCAATTGGTTGCGAAGCTGCGAGAGCTCATTTTTGTAGTTTCCCAGAGCGGCTTCGCCCATTTCCGCGCCAACCGATTCAGAAACGTCTTGCGCCAATACTACTATCGGTTTTTGGGTATCGGTAATGATAGATCGAAGCAGCGGCGAAAGCAGTAAAGCACTCAAAAAAGTCACCAACAAAGCCCTCAATATCCCCAAGCCCCAATTCAAGCTGGTGGACTGCTCCCGAAAGCGACGATCGCGAAAATAGAGCGCGAGCGCGAATGCAATTCCCAGCAAAAGGCAAAGCAAAATATACCAAGTCGGATATTGAAAACTGATGTTGTTCATGTTTATTTATGCGGGTCTAAAGTACAAAACACTGACTGCACCTGCAAGAGAGCGTATATGCCGTAAGTTAGCGTCAGTGTAGTGATATAGACATTGTGTTCAAAATTGGCAATTAGTACTTTATCTTCGACAGTTTTTCTTTAGAAACCTTACTAACTCGTAAACAAGAGTTATTGGATTCTGCTCGTGAAAAGTTAGCTCTTTTTGGTCTTCATGCAATTTTTTCGCTCTTTTAATGGCTTTTTCTTGAGATGCCTTTTTACCTTCTTCTAGTAGGAAGTAAATATTCTGGCAGAAACTATACTTTTTTCCTTCTTTCTCATAATTACAGTTCCATATCTTTCCTAATTGTTCGTAGTAAAATTTTCGACGGTGCTTTTGGTCTGTGTAATGAAAATGCAAATAAAATCAGAGTTCAAAACAGTCATTTGAATAAGCAATGCTATATCCTTTTGAAGTTCCGCTTTCTATCGCATTATCAAAGTCCGCAAGTTCTTTTTCTTCCTGCTTCGTATCCATATCAAATACACACCAAATGCTATCAAAGTTGGTGTTATTATTTTTCACGATATCCTCTGTAGCTTCGATTAATTTGGTTTTGCTTTGTCCTTCTAAGTTAACTGCTTTTACAGTTAATGTTAAAACTGGAAAAGATTCAAAGTAAAGGGTTTCCGTTTGACCTTCTCCGACAATCAGAATGGTCTTATTTACTTTCTTTGTCTCTATCTCATAAAGAGAAGGCTTAACCTTCTTTAGCCAAGCTTTCTTTCTATCCGTTTCTTTTATTGCTTTGGTTCTTTTGGGCATTATTCAGCAAAATTTAGAATTTTATTGAAATTGCCCAAGAACGGAATAGCTCCGTACTTTCCTTGAATGTAATCCTTTTCAAACGTAGCATTGTTCCTAATGCCTTTAAACTGCACGAGCGAATATAAATGACTTGCCCCATATTTATCTTTTTCAACAAATTCGATCTGGTCTCTTCTCAAAAGATCGGAAGATAATAAGTTGGTGTCGTGAGTTATAATAATTAATTGGGCGCCTTCATTTTGTTCAGAATTGAATAATTCGAGGATTTTTTTAGTCAAAAGAGGATGAAATCGTGCGTCAAATTCATCTATAATAATCGTTTTCTTTTCTTTTAACGCTTGATAGATAAAAGGGCTTAATTCGAAAAGTTTTTGAGTTCCTTCTGATTCATGTAAACCAAAAGAAAAGCCTTCGTTTTCTATAAATTCGTTGTTACTGCCAAATTTCTTTCTAGACGAGATTAAAAGTTTCCTCTTTTTAGATTTACCTAGGTCTTTTTTTACATCATCATCTAAATCACTCGGTAAATCATCAAAAGAAATTTCAATTGCTTCTAAATCTTCAATACCAGTATCGCCATATTTTAAAAAATCTAAAATATATTTCTTCTTTTCATCGTCAGATAATGACTCTCCAGCAAAAGCAAACATTCCTTGATGTCCTAATCCACTAATTATATAAGAGGAAGAAATACTTTCAATTAGTTGTTTTGAAAGTTTTGCAAAGCCAAATGTGGCTAGAGTTGATAGAAACAATGAATTTTCTCTAAATATTTCATTTTCTTCCGCATTCTCATCGAACAAAAGGGTTCTCAACTTATCTCCTTCTGAAAAGTTAGTTTTGTCAAGTTCAATAATTTGTTTTCCTTCTCGAATGAAATAGCAAAGCTCTCTTTCTCTGGGTTTTCCGTACAACCATTCAGAATAGATTTTTTCATCATCTAATTCAAAGCCATAGCGATACTTAATCCCTTGATCCCAAAAGATGATTTGGAAAAAACTAGGTTCATTTTCAGTTTCTGTAGAAAGCCTGAAAGAATCAATCATATTTAATATTTTATCATCCTTTACAGAGTTTCTGATAATTTTAAAAAAGGCAGTAAATGCTTTAACTACATTACTTTTTCCACTTGCATTTGAACCATAAATAACCTTCGATTTCAAAAATGAAGTATTTTCTATATTCCCTCCACGTATAACATTTTTAGTATCAATGCTTTTGTGCTTTGATTTAATTTTTGCAGCTGATAAATTTAGTGTATTAATTTCTTTGAACGACCTGAAATTGCCAAAGCTAAATTCTTGTAATCTCATTCCTGTTAAATAGATATTTGCGCAATATTTGCAAATATAAGAATAATAAAACCAAAATAGTTGATTTTGGAAGTATTTATTACCAAAAATTTAACATAGAGATACCAAAGTATTTCTACACTAGGTACATATATCACACTAGACCAAAACCCCTTCATACAAAGCTTCTCGCTGTGCTTTCATCTCCTCCGAACGAATGTAATCATCAAATTCCATTAAGCGATCAATCATACCATTTGGTGAGATTTCAAGAATGCGATTGGAAGCCGTTTGCATGATTTGATGATCGTGGGTCGTGAAGATCAAATTGCCTTTAAACTCTTTCATGGCGTTGTTCAAAGCCGTAATAGATTCTAGGTCTAAGTGATTGGTGGGTTCGTCCATTAGAATGAAATTGGGGTGCGCCAACATCACTTTGGAGAGCATACAGCGTACTTTTTCGCCCCCTGAGAGGACACTGGATTTTTTATAGACTTCTTCCCCCGAAAAGAGCATTCTACCTAAAAAGCCTCGAATGAACTGCTCGTCTTTTTCTTCTGAAAACTGTCGCAACCAATCAATCAACTCCATATTATGCGCCGCAGAAAAGAACTCTTCGTTTTCATTAGGCAAATAAGCCGAAGTGATCGTTTGTCCATATTCAATTGTGCCTGTATCGGGTGCTGTTTTACCCGCCAAAACATCATAGAAAGCCGTGACTGCCGTAGAATCTCTACCAATTAGCGCGATTTTATCGCCTTTATTCATGATGAAGGAAACGTCCGAAAACAATACTTCTCCGTCTGGCTTTCGCTTGCTCAGATTCTCTACTCTCAGGATTTGATCGCCCACTTCACGCTCTGGTTTGAAGTGGATGAAAGGGTATTTTCGGCTGGAAGGACGAATTTCTTCTAAATTTAGTTTTTCTAAGGCTTTTTTGCGAGAAGTAGCTTGCCGCGATTTGGAAGCATTTGCACTGAAACGCTGAATGAACTCCAACATTTCTTTGCGCTTTTGCTCCATTTTTTTGTTCTTATTGGCGATTTGTTGCGCCATTAATTGGCTAGATTCGTACCAGAACGTATAATTTCCAGAAAAAGTCCGAATCTGCTGAAAATCAATGTCCACGACGTGCGTGCAGACCATATCTAAGAAGTAGCGGTCGTGCGAAACCACGATTACCGTATTTTTATAGTCCGCCAAAAAGTCCGCCAACCAAGTGGCACTTTCTGCATCTAAATCATTAGTCGGCTCATCCAAAATTAAGATGTCTGGATTACCAAAAAGGGCTTGTGCGAGTAGGACTTTAACTTTTTCTGCGCCCGTGAGGTCTTTCATTTGCTTGTAGTGCAATTCTTCTTGTACGCCCAGCAAGCTTAAGAGTTCCGCCGCATCACTTTCGGCTTCCCAGCCCCCCATTTCTCCGAACTGATTTTCCAAATCCGCCGCGCGCATTCCTTCTGCTTCGGTAGCATCTGGATTCATATAAATGGCATTCTTTTCCACCATAATGTCGTACATCTCCTGATGCCCCATGATGACCGTATTCAAAACTTCTTCTTCCTCAAAGCCAAAGTGATTTTGACTCAGAACCGCCATTCGATTGCCAGGCTCTATACTCACGCTGCCTCTCGTTGGGTCTTTATCGCCCGAGAGCATCTTTAAAAAAGTGGATTTGCCCGCTCCATTTGCTCCAATGACGCCATAACAATTGCCTTTTGTAAACTTCAAATTCACTTCATCAAAAAGCACTCTTTTGCCGTATTGTAAGCCCAGGTTATTGACTGCTATCATTTATTGTTACGTTATTGATATTTTTTAAATTCCTGGATATATATCTTTCTTTCTTTTATAAATGTATTGTCCTCAGATTCTATTGCTTTCTTAGCGGATTCAGTACGCTCAAATTCAACGAATGCGAATCCACGAGACTTGCCAGTAAATCTATTCTTTGGGATGATTATTTCTGATATTTCTCCGTATTTAGACAATGCTTGGTCTATGTCATCTTCCTCTGCATTCCAATCCAAACCGCCCACAAATACTTTGGCGTAATCTGAATAATCTATTTCCTGGGCACTTCTTGCTTCACTTCTGCTTGAATTGGGCAGTATAATTTTATACCTGCCAATGCTTTTTTTTGATGCTCTTTTCTTTTTAGCTAGATTTTGCGCTTGAGCACTAGAAACTGCTCTTTGCAAAATTCCTATTTCATCCAGGCTCTCTACAAGCTCTCTATATTTATCTGTATCTACAATTCCGACGCTATCAAATATCTCTTTTGGAGAAACGAGCCTCCCATTTATACCTAATTTTACAACGGTCTTTTGTTCTCTACTCAAATTGAAATTAGAAAAAAGATCGAGCCACAATCTTTCTTCTTTTGTGTAAATGAACTTATAGAAGAGCGTGACGATGAATGATTTATTAGGAGAACTTATTTCTGGTTCAACCAACTCGTTACTTTTCATCAATTCAAACATCCTCCTAATCCCTTCTCCCAACTCTCTAATGTATCCAAATTCTCGAAGCACTCTAGCTACATAAGTATTTCTCGTTTCGTGAGCGCCCCTTAGTTCCTTTAAGTCTTCAATAGTGAGCTTTGAAAGTAGCTTTCCTGGACTTAGTACCTCCAGCCTATCCGTGAAAATTCTTATTTCAATTCCTCTTCCTTCCAAACTATAATCTCTGTGTGTGATCGCATTAATTAAAGCTTCTCTGCAAGCAGGTTCAGGATAAATTACTTGAGTTTTGAACAGTCCATCCTTTGAATAGCGTGTTTCACTTAGAGCAGGTCTGAGTGCTTCCCAACTCTCTTCTGCTAATTGAAATATATTTCCAGATATATCTGCAACTTCCGTAACATTGTATTCTGGTACAGATTTTTCTTCTGTTCCATTAACTCTTAATATTCTCACTCTGGAACGTGGATGCCATTTATTTGGCTTCTTCGCAAATAATAGTAAAGCTGCTTTTCTCAGCCTCAAACGATCGCCGTCAAATTCTGCAAGTTCCACGTATTGCAAAAACTTCTCCGGAGAAATATTTTTGATTTTCGTGCATTCTTCTGCAACGAACTTTACTAAATCCAAATCTAAATCTGTAACAATCGCCAAATCCTCAAATTGTCTATCGTATTGCCTTGAAGAAGCCTCATCTCTTGCAAACCTGATAGTATCGGCCGCAGTGGGAACACTGTCTCTATCTTCCCGCTTAAAACATTCTCCTCTGCTAGTCTGATGAATAAATTTTGCGCCTTTATCCACAGAGAAATAGATTACTTTTTTGCCCTCGTAATCAATGATGTTTTTCGCTTTATGGGCAGAGGAGTATCCTTTAAGATATAGTTAGTGGAAGCATCTAATATAGCGGATAATTTTGCTTCGCTGTGAGGCAGACCAGTCACTACATTGTTGTCCTCAATACCGATAAATAATTCTCCTCCGTCAGCATTCGCAAAGGCGACTAGCTCTTTTGCTACATTATAGCATATGTCCTTAAAGTTTCTTGGCTTCTTATTATTCAACGGTCCTTCGTAGCCACTCTTAAATTCCCGATAGTAACTTTCACCAAGTTCTACCGCTAATTCCACCCTTTCCTTTAATCTCAACAGGTTTTTCATAACACATGGTGCTTGATTTTTTATCCATATTCTACACCAGAACGGATCGGTACTTTATTACGCTCTCTTCTTTACTTGTAGCAACGAATTGTCACATAAGAGTACAACTAATCGCTCTTTTTGTTTTGCGGGCGCAAAAATACGATAGTTCAGGCAGGATTGACAGTTTTTCTTCTATTTTGTTTGGAATAGATTTCCTAGATAGTAAGTAGGTGTGCTTAAATAATCGCCGTTTTTGAACGGCTCTTTTTCCTTCTAAAAATAACTTAAAAATAGTTCCGTCCGCCTGAGGCGGATGCAACGATTTTGAAGCAATTTTACAAGAAAAAATAACTCGCTCAAAATTTGACGCTTATTCAAACCCACCTACTTAGGCTGGTGTAGAACTCAGATTTTCCGTGAATTTTTGTTTTCAAAAACAGCGTGCATGATTTCAATGGTTTCTAAAAGTACTTGCAGAAGACTACAATTCTGATGTTATGTAAAATTTAGATATTGATGACGGACATCAGCCTCAGACTGATGCCCGTCATCAGGGTTCACTTACATGATGAATTGCTAGAAAAACTAAATTTGGTGTATTCCAATTTAATCCTCAAAGTCTTCAAGAACTATTTCAATTGATCACTTCTTCTCAATATTTGGCATATCACTAATGACTTTCCACTCACCAGAAGTTGCTTTTACCAATTGCATGAAGGTAATAAAACGCAATTCTTTGCCCTCTAATGTCGCTTTCACCAAGGCGTTGTGCCCTTCAAGGTGAATGGATTCAATAGTGACTTCTCGTTCCTCTCCTCCAAGTTTACCTTGTTTCAATAAATCTAAGTACAAGGATTTGTCCATAATGGAGACTTCTGCGCTACCAAACACGCGGTTGACAATCGCACGAAAATCAGCGTGCATGATAGTTTCCATTGCTTTGACATTGCGCTTATCTGCGCTGTCCGAAAATAGTTCGACTGCCTGAATAATTGCTTCGGTATCGTCTCCTTTGATTGGATTTTCGATATTCATGCTGTTGATTGATGAAGCGATGAATAAAAAGAGCATAATTTTCATAGAATAGTGTTTTTGATTTGATAACTCATGTTACGCAAGTAGTACCTTAGTCTATATTATTCGCTAATCTCTGAGATTGGCGTGTTTTGAATTAGAGTGGCTTCGACCACCCGACGATTTGTAAACAAGTGGCACTTTGTGTCATTTGCGATTTGGTGTTTTGCGTAACATCAGTTGATAATTACTTTTATAATTTAATCTCTACTGAAGTGCGCATAATAGAATGATGAGCAAAGTCATCCACTTGTGAATAGGCGATCAGCAAATGATAGGTCTTTCCTTTATCTAAATTGAAGTGAAATTGATCAGCAGCTCTGATCGGTAAAGAAAATGCTATCTTTGTTTTTCCATCTGATTCTTGACCTTTTGCATCTTCGATTTGATTGCGGCCACCTAAGCTTTCTACCGTTCGAGGATTTCCGAAACTGACGATGTAGTCATCTGCCATTTTGATCCGATCCGCTTCTACTGCGCCCATAATTAAATTCGTTCCTGTCAATTGATTTTCTTCATTGAAGCCAATCGCCAACCAACCTTCCGTAGGAGCTTGCATTTCAAAGTGAATGCGATCTGCTTTGTATTCCCATTTCACCTTCATTCCATTTTTTTCGACACTAGAGGCTGAAAATTTGGGTGGTAAAACAACTGCCATGCCGTACAAAATTAAAATTCCAAAAATAGACTTCATCTTTATTGATTTATAAATTATTGATGTATCAATTAAATGGTTAAAAAAATATTTTGCTATTGTGATGTACCAAAATTTCGATACAATCTATCCAGCAGATCAATCAATTGCTGCACTTCTTCCTCCGAAAAGCCTTCGATTCCTTTAGCGCGACCTGCGAGGGCAGCAGGAATTACTTTATCTACAACACTTCTCCCGTCTTCTGTCAAATACAATTCAAACATTCTTCGGTCTTGTGGTGTGCTTCGCCTCTCAACATAGCCTTTCCGGTCTAGAATGTCAAGAATACGAGTTACGGAGGCAGGTTCTTTGAAAGTGCTAGTAGCTAAATCCTTTTGATTGATTCCCTCTTGTTCGCTCACTCGTTTCAATATAATCCATTGGTCACTCGTTAAGTCCAAATGGAGGTTTTTAAAAAAATCCTTCTTGAACTTTTTGTATTGTTTGTAGGTCTTATCCAGGTGAAATAAATAGATGTCGTCTAAGCTTTTGTCCCTTTCTTTCAATTGTCAATTATTGATATATCAACAAAAATACTAGCATTTTCTGAATTTGTCAAGTGCGCTTGTAATAATTTCCAAAAAATAAGTACTTTTGGAGTGTTGCAATGGTCTGTGCAATTTTTGAACCACAAAGGATACAGAGAACACAAAGAGTTGATATCCAAAGAGTTGCATTTTTACTGTTTCGTTCTATAATCTTTTGATTATCAATCGCTTATAAATTGCACATAGACCCTTTCAATTACACATTACAATCCAAAGCATAATATGAAAACTTATTATCAACTTTTGATTTTATTCATAAGCTTTTTCTCGCTTGTCGGATGCCAAGGATTTGCTGAAGAAGAAAAAGAAGATGCTCAAAACATGGAATCAATACTTCCAGCACACGAACCTGCTTGGGCGGCGCAAGCCAACATTTATGAAGTTAATATTCGACAATATACGCCCGAAGGAACAATCAACGCCTTTCGCAAAGGACATTTGAAGCGTTTACAAAAAATGGGAATCGATATACTTTGGATGATGCCCATTTTCCCAATCAGCAATACCAAAAAGAAAGGAACGCTGGGCAGCTATTATGCTGTTTCTGATTTCAGAAAGATCAATCCTGAATTTGGAACGCTAGAAGATTTCAAAAAACTACTCGAAGAAGCGCACGACTTGGGTATGAAAGTCATTTTGGATTGGGTGCCGAACCACACGGGCTGGGATCATCATTGGATCGCAGAACATCCCGATTATTACACCCAAAAAGATGGTGAAATCACCGATCCATTGAATGACGAAACGGGCGAATCGCACGGTTGGTCAGATGTAGCAGATTTGAATTACAACAATCCTGATATGCGGAAAACGATGATGTCAGATTTGATGTATTGGGTGCAAGAAATCGGTGTGGATGGCTTTCGGATGGACGTAGCTTATCTAGTACCAAAAGATTTTTGGACAGATGTTATTACGCAATTAAGAGCTGCAAAACCTGACATATTTCTATTGGCAGAAGCCGAGGAAGCTGATCTGAGAAATATGGAAATGCCTTTCACAATGTCCTATGCTTGGTCTTTTCATCATCTAATGAATGCGATTGCGCAAGGCAAAGACAGTTTGGCGGCTATTGACCAATGGCAGACCGAAAATCAAGCAAAATTCCAACAAGGTTATAATATGCAGTTCATCACCAACCACGACGAAAATTCTTGGGCGGGCACGATAGAAGAACGCATGGGTGAAGCGGCATCCGCTATGGCGGTTTTGGCCTTCACTTTCAATGGTATGCCTTTGATGTACAGCGGCCAAGAACAAGGACTACGAAAGCGACTGGAATTTTTTGAAAAAGACAGTATCCTTTGGGATGACATTCCCTACCAAGAGTTCTACGCTACCCTGCTAGACTTAAAACATCGAAACTTAGCACTAGGAAATGGTACAGCGGGCGCAATCGCAAAACGCATCCCAACTGACAATGATGAAAAAATCTATGCGTTCTATCGAGAAAAAGGGAAAGACCGTGTCCTTGTCATTCTCAATTTGAGCGAAGAAGCACAAACCGTTACGCTGAATTGTGACAATTGTGAAGGTACTTATTCGGATGTATTCAAAGCGAAGTCCTTAGAAATGAGTAATTCGCAGCAAGTGCTTTTGGGCGCGTGGGGTTATCAGGTTTTGGAATTGATATAGCTATCTAATATTGATTCATTGTTAGAGCTTGTTTGGATTTTGATCTTTGTGTTGAAAACGAGCTATTTTTTCGTTAATCAAGGCAAAAAATGGGAGCTTATCAGCCTGAGGCGGACACGGTCTAGATAAACCTTGCTTTTTTAACGCTGAGTAACGGAAAAAGA
>JBCCRX010000198.1:0-12106 GCA_039201015.1 Bacteroidota bacterium
ATTCTTGGAACTGATCTTTTGCTCTCAGATTTTACCAAAAAGCCTCACCGTCCGCCTTAGGCGGATGCTTACGTTTTTTGATAAAATCTGAAAACAAAATCTCTAGCTCTAGAACCTGAATTTATTATTTCATCATTCCTTACAATTTACACTACCTAATTTTTGTTCAAAGATAGATACCTAGACACAAATAACCTAAACAATTATGCCCAGCTACTCCTGACCATTAATAACTATAAAAGTGCATCCAGTCAACTCAATTTCATCATTTTCGGAACTCAATCCCTTTTGGAACGTTACCTAGAAACGTGAAATAATTAAATCAGCGGTAGGCAGACAGGTTTCCAACCTTAGAAGAGTAGCCGTTGAATTATCCTGATTATAACGGAATGCGGTGATTAGTAAATGCTGCAATAGCGTCTTATTAAGTGTTGAAATTCTATATACTTCAGGAGGGAGAGAGGAATCGGCGGTAAAATCGCTGATTCCTCTCTCCCTCCAAAAGAATTTTCGCGCCGAAGGCGCGGAAAACCACTGAGTTTGCTGATTTTTGGAGACTTTTTTCTTTCACCGCAAAACGTTACAATCAGGAATTATCAAATCTATCACTAAACTTAGACTTACACCATACAACAGTAAACGAAGAAGAGAAAATGCAACTCGAACGGAACGACATATACGAAAAGTTAGAATTTGATAAGATATTAAAGTTGGTAGAGGCGGATTGCTTAGGCGTATTGGGAGCAGAACGTATTCGAAGCACTGCCATTGCGACAGACATAAAAGTAATTCGCAAAGAACTCAAACAAGTTCAAGAATACAAATCTACCATTGAGAACGATGACCGTTTTCCTGTCCGAAACTACGAAGACATTTCCGAAGACCTAAAAATGCTAAGTTTGGAGGGTTTTGTATTGCCCGAAGAAAGCTTACAACGCATTAATGTGGTGCTGCGTCAAATGCACGATATTTTTATGTTCTTCTATCTCTCGCGTCAAAAGACCTATCCGAGCTTGCATCGCATTATTCGCGACCACGACATAGATGCCGATCTTATCAAAGCCATCGAAAAAGTGATCGACGAAGAGGGCAATATTCGTCCTGATGCTTCGCCCGAATTGCAAAAAATTCGCCGTTTGGTGGGTTCAAAAGAACGCGAATTGGATAAAGTTTTTCGAGGCGTCATCAATGACTATCGCAAACAAGGTTGGCTATCTGATAATGTAGAAAGTTTCCGAAATGGAAGGCGCGTATTGAGTGTGCCTGCTGAACACAAACGAAAAATTCGCGGTATCATCCACGATGAATCCACAACAGGAAGAACCGCTTTCATTGAACCCGAGCGCGTCATTGATATCAACAACGATTTATTCGATTTAGCGACGGAAGAAAAGAAAGAAATTTATCGCATTCTACGCGACTTGAGCGAAGTGCTGCGACCCTATGTCCCACAAATTCAAGACTATCAGCACCTCATTGCTACTTATGACGTCATTCAAGCCAAAGCACGCTTGGCGAGAAATATGAATGCGGAAATGCCCAAATTAGTTGCACAAGCGCGTCTAGGCATTCAAATGGGAAAACATCCGCTCTTGTTACTGAAAAATAAGGATTTAGGTCGCGAAACGATTCCTTTTGATCTAACTTTATTTGGACAAAATCGCCTTTTAATGTTGAGCGGACCGAATGCGGGTGGTAAATCCATTACTATGAAGGCAGTGGGCTTGATGCAGTTGATGCTGCAAGCAGGTATGCTAGTGCCTTGCGATGAAATTTCAGAATTTGGGATATTTAAAAAATTCTTCGCCGATATTGGAGATCAACAATCTTTGGAAGATGACTTAAGTACTTACAGCTCTCGACTCAAAAATATGCGTGTCTTTTTGGAAAATGCCGATAAGGATACATTAATTGTTATAGATGAATTTGGCTCTGGCACTGATCCTAAAATTGGCGGCGCGATTGCGGAAGCAATTTTGAATGAATTGCATCAAAAAAAGGTATTTGGTGTCATCACCACGCATTATTCTAATCTAAAAATCTATGCTTTCAAAACCAAAGGTATTGTCAATGGCTCTATGCTTTTTGATAAAGATACGCTCTCTCCAACTTATCAGTTGAAAGTTGGGCGGCCAGGTAGTTCCTACGCTTTTGAGATTGCGCAAAAGAGTGGTTTGAGTAGCAAAATCTTAAAGTATGCTAAACATCGGACGGGAAAAAATGAAAAAGCGGTGGATCAGTTGCTAGTAGATTTGCAGCGTGAAAAGCAAGAGTTGGAAGAAAGAGTGCGAACAGCAGAAGAACGCTCCAAAAAACTAGAACGCCTTATCAAAAACTACGAAGTATTGCACCAGGATTTGGAGTTCAGGCGCAAAAAAGTGAAGTTAGAAGCCAAAGAACAAGAACTACAACAAAGTGCGCGCGAGAACAAGAAAATTGAGCGGCTAGTGCGCGAGATCAAAGAGGAAAAGAATCTAGAAAAAGCCAAGCAACTGGCTCAAAAAATCAAGAAAGAACGCCAGCAGAGGACCGAAGAAGTTGTCCAACTCAAAGAAGAAATTTATTACCAACCCAAGCCTAGTGGGCAACAACGACCCATCCAGAAAGGTGATTTTGTGAGGATGAAGATGGGCAGTGCGACGGGCTACGTACAAAGCATCAACAAAAAGGAAGCCATCGTTCAAATGGGGATGATGCGAATGAATATTAAGTTGCGCGACTTAGAACTGGCAAAAGAACCTTTGGATATTCGGACCACTAAAAGTGTTCAAACAGACATGACCGAAACTTCTGCTAAGTTCCAAAACAAACTAGACATCCGAGGTATGCGCCTAGAAGAAGCCTTGCGAATAGTAGAGGACTTCGTTGATCGCGCGCTAGTGTCCAATGCGGATCATTTACGCATCTTACACGGAAAAGGAACAGGTGTACTTAGAAAAGCCGTGAAACGCAAGTTGAGAGAATATGATGCAGTGTCGAAAGTCAGTCATCCTGCTGCGGAATTTGGAGGAGACGGCGTCACCTTGGTAAGCTTGAACTGATATGTAGATGGAGTTAAACAAGCATCATGGTTTGAGCGTGTTATTTCCTGCCCAGTCCTGCTTAAAAACTAAGCCCTTCAAATACCTAAATCCAGCTTCGCTTCGTTGTGGCTTATGCAATATCATTCCTCAGTATGGTAAAACGCGGTTTTAGAGAATAAGAGCCGCAAATTTTAGAAAAGTTCAAATCGACAACATGCTGACTTGGAGAAAACTTACACTACTCACAACGGCTTTCCTTTGTGCTTCCTTTTCCTGCTTTGCGCAAGTGCAAGTAGAAATTACTGTCTTGAGCGGAACAGCGAGTTCTGATTGTAGAGACTTTATCGGACCACCAGAACATGTTTGGAGCGTCAATATTGACAATCAAGGTTGGGTGAATTATGATGCAGAAGGCAATTGTGATCTTTTCACTGCTGTTCCCAATCTACAATATACAGCGACTTTCGATTGTCCTAGCGATGTTTTTGAAAGCATTCCAATCTGTTTTCGTGCTTTTGAAAATAATCCTGGTATCGGAAATCCTTGCAACAACATCGATCCGAATGACTGTGAGGCGGAGGTATGTCAGGATATTTCCCTGCCATTGCCTGGCGAACGTAGTGAAACGCGTATTCAAATCGTGAACGAAGCGGATGTGGACGGAGAAGTTCGGATTAGAATTGCCGTCACAGGTGAAAATTTGAACGATCTGCCTTGTACCGCAACCGATTTAGGGGTATTGACGGCTGGCAGTAGTGTTGGGGATGCGAGCCGAGCTCAGTTCAATAACTACTGTGGAACGAGAAGCGAGGGCGAACCCGATCCTTTGACCCTAAACGCAGGTTGGGGAAATAATGTAGGTGTTTGGCATAAATTTACAACAGGCGATGATCCTGGCGATCGAGTCATCATCAATGGAACAAGCGATCCAGAAAATACAGGTGATCCTGTCTTTTTACAAATTGGTTTGTACGAAACCAGTGATAATACTTGTACAGGAGACTTTATTTATTTGGGTGGAAGCGGCAGAAGTCGGAATGATCCAGATTTCAGCGAAAACATCAATTTTTCCTGCGACCAACCCTTGAAGCCCAATACCACTTACTTCATTATAGTGGATGGCGTGGTCGATACCGAAGAAGAATTATATGGATTGTATGGTTTAGAAGTCATTGCTGTGGATAATGAACCAACTGTTCTGGAAGAAACCCTCTGTGCAGGAGAAAATCTACAAGTTTTTGATAACTTTTATTCAGAAACGGGTACATACAGAGATAGTATTCCACTGGATTTTGGCTGTGATTCTGTGGTCATCACCAATTTAGTCGTACTGGATACTTTGCTGGTCAATGCAGAACAAACCGCAATTGCCACAGGAGAAAACAATGCCGACGGCGCGGTAATACTGGACATTTCGGGCGGTATAGGAAATTATACGATTGAATGGTCAGATGGCGGTACAGCGCTTTCAAGGAATGATTTGCTTGGCGGTCAAAACTACGACATCCGAGTGATAGATGACAATGGCTGCGAGACTACTGTAAATATTATCGTAGCGTTCACCAATGCTATCGTAGCAAGCGTTACGAGCGATACGCTCAATTGCTTCGGGGATACCAACGGAAAGCTAGGGCTGCTAATTGATAACGGTATGCCACCTTACAATTATGCTTGGCGCAATACCAACGATGACCGTCTTCGTGGTACGGGAACGGTTCGTTCGGCGGGTGGTTCAGCGATTATAACGGATTTACCAGCAGGCGAATACGAAATCATTATCAACGATGAAATCAGTCCTGAATTGGTGATTACGGGCTTCATTGTTCAGCCCGATGAATTGGTAGCAGCGGCAGTGAATATAGGAGCTACGAGTTGTTTTGGGCTTTGCGATGCGCAATTTACGCTCTCTGTGGAAGGCGGAAATCCACCTTACGATTACGGTATTCCAGATCAAAATTTCGATCCTGCTTTTAATTTGGTTCAGAATCTATGCGCTGGAACATTCACGACCATTATCAATGATGCCAAAGGCTGTTCGACGAGCCTACAAACGAATCTGGAAGAGCCACAAGAATTTATAGTGGAGGCATCCGAAGTTAAAAATGTATCTTGTTTTGATGGCAGCGACGGTGCAATTGAGGTCAACACCAATGCTGATCCGATCACTTATGCTTGGAGCAATGGTGGTAGTGGCGAGCGCATTGAGGCATTGAACGCAGGTACTTACAGCCTTACAGTGACCAATGAAGATGCTTGCGAAGCACAATTTAGTCAAGTCATCACGCAGCCAGAAGAACCGCTCCAAGTTCGTATTCAAAGCGATCAAACAATTAGTTGTTTTGGCGCGAATGACGGTGCTTTGAGCGCAACAATTAGTGGGACGGAGCTTGCCGTAAACTATCTTTGGAGCAATGCTGCTGAGTCCTCCACAATTAGTAGTCTCGCAGCTGGAATCTATACATTGACAATAGAAGATGCGAATGGATGCACCGCCGAAGATCAAATTAGCTTGAGCGAACCAGCAGCATTGAGCCTCTCCTTTTCTACCGAAAATATTGGCTGCTTAGACATCGACAATGCGGGCGCAATTCTTATAGAAAATACAAGGGGCGGTGTCGCGCCTTATAGCTACTCCATTGACGGCGTGCTCTTTTCCAATCGCGAGCGTATCAGCAATTTGTTTCAAGGTACTTACGAATTAATTGTTCGGGATGCGAATGGCTGCGAACGGATTGAAGCTTTCCAAATTGAAGGACCGCCAGAAATTTCCGTTACGCTAGGAGAAGATATTGTTTTGAACTTGGGAGAACGTGCGACTTTGATCGCTTTCACAACGGCTCAAAATCCAATTTTCCAGTGGACCAGTCAAGATACGCTCTCTTGCTCGGACTGCGAAAGTGTGGAAGTGAGTCCTTTCCAAAAAACGGATTACATTGTAAGCGTAACCGATGAATTGACGCAGTGTACTGCTAGCGATCGCATTAGCATATTAGTAGATAAAAACAGACGCGTTTATATTCCCAATGCTTTTAGCCCAAATGGCGGTAATACCAATAATCGCTTGACCGTTTATGGCGATCAAGCGGTGAAAATGGTGAAAAGTTTTCAAGTTTTTAGTCGGCGCGGACAGTTGGTCTTTGAGCGTTTCGACTTTCTACCGAATGACGAAAGCAATGGCTGGAATGGTCTGGTCGGCAACGCTTTTCTAAACTCTGATGTATTTGTTTACTACGCCGAGGTGGAGTTTGTAGATAATAAAGTGGAGATATACAGCGGAGATGTGGTTTTATTACGCTAGCAAAGCAGTGCGCTACAAACTCTTCGTCATCCTAGGTTTAGGTACAAATTTCTTCAAAAGTTCATTTCCTTTTTCATTGATTGCTGTATTCAATGCAGGAAGTTCCGTTTGTAGTTTTTGAATCAGTACATTGAACTGATTGACATCTTCTTGAGTCCGATCGGCGGGTGATTTTTTGCTGATATTTTCTAGTTTTTGATAATCCCCTTTTGCGATTTCATTCAATTGATTCACCAAACCTATCGCAGCATCTCGATATGCGCTGTCTTCTTTGAAAGCAGGCATTTCTTTAAGCACTTTCAAATTCGCCTCACTATCTTGTTCTAGTTGCAAGCGTGCTTTTGCAATGGCTGCGGCATCTTGACTGTTCAGCGCATTCATAAATTCATTGTTGCGAGACAATATTTTAAAGTATTTCAGAAAAATTGCTTGGTGATAATTGTTGAGTCGATTCAGGTCTTGAATGTCCGAATTGGCTTCGGCATCTTGCAAAATGAAGTTGTGTTTTTCCGCAAAATCTTTTTGAGCTTGCAAATAAAGATTGGCGTTTTCCTCCATTTTTTGCTCCGCTGCTTTGCGTGCTTGAAAGTACTTTTCCATGGCTTCGTAAGAAGTTTGGCTGTTGGCTTTCAGTTGCATCAATTGCGTGAAATCCATATTGAAAGAAGCCAAGAAAGACTCAAAAACGTTGAGTGCAGTGGGCTTCAGTTGATCGTCCTCCGTCAAAACTGCGGTGGCTTTGATCTTAGCAATACTTTGGTTCAATTGCTCAATCACTTCTTGCCTTTTCTTTTCAATCAGACCAAAATCGCTGCTATGAACGGAATACTGCAAGTAGTTCATCGCAAGGTTATTGACCAATACGTGTTGGTTGTTGAAGAAAGTGAAATATTCTTCCACTTGATTCATGGGTTGTGCTGCTAAGGAAATTGTCCATGCGCAACACAAGATGGTGATGTATTTTTTCATCGAGATGACTTTTTAACTGTTTTTTGAATCACAAGGATAAAGGAAACAAAGATTTGATTATCAAATAATCCAATCAAGCATGACCATTTACTCGGACATTTGCAAAAGGGAATTGTTCTTCAGGCTGCGGTTCTTGTAAGAATTGGCAAAGGGGCTGCCATTTTTGTCCTTCACAAATATTGAGTACCAGTAAATCCGTTGGACGATCTTTGAAATGCTTCATCACATCTTTATGGTGTTTTTCATAAGCTGCGGCAAACTTTTCCTCGTCAAATTTTACAGTGCCATATATCTCTTGACGCAATTTAATGATATTTAAGGGCAAGCTAAATACAGAACGATTGAAACGTGGATAGTGCGCACAAGAAGCCAACCATTCTTTTTTGTCTCTTATCGTATAAATAAATTTAGCGTTTGGAAATCGCTTATCCAACTCCTTGTAAAAAGGTACGACAGAGATATCCGTGAAGGCGGTATAATGATGGAGCTGCTCTTCATTTAGTCCAACCAGACGATGTGGCTTGTAAATAATAGAAGGAAAGTCTTTGGTTGGATAACCCAATTTGTGCAAGGCACGTGCCAAACTCGTTGTACCTGTTTTGGATAGACCAATGCCAAATATTTTCTGCGCTGGGTCAGTTGTTGTATCAGAAATCATGTTTTTTCATTTGTCGCCGCAAATGTACTGATTATCGAATTTATTATTTGTAAAACAGATCAATTTTTGTGTTAGCAGATAGCAGGATATTGCATAGGCTCAATCATTAACTAACTGGTGGTAAGTGGTTAGCCAAATGTGGTCAATTTAAGGATTTCTACAATGACGGTCATTTCATGCACTTCAGATAACAGGCAAGTATAGAGTTGCCCGTCATCAGAGCTCAAGTTGACGATATTCAGTTATTGACCAACTGATAACATTATTTATTAAAACGTACGCCAATATTATAAGTGCCTGCTCGACCATTGCTATCAAACAAGAAGGCATTCGTAAAAGCAGTGTACAACAATTCAACCTCCAACTGCGGATTGAATTGATATTTTGCGCCTACGCCCGCTTGCGCAAAAATATCCAAATCTTTGTACCAAGTCGGGGCAACATTTGCCATGCCGTAAAGCGTAACTTGAGGGTGTGGGAAATAGCTCAAAATGACCGTGGCGGGCGTAGAAATTCGATTCAACTGATCTGTGCCAATGTCTTCCCAGATAAAATCTATTTCCGTAAAGAGGGAAAAGTTGCTACCCACTGATTTATCATTAAAAAACTGCGTCCACCAGATGTAGCTGTCCCAATCCAAAAAAGGCATTTCTCCATTACCTTCTAAATCGGAGCTAAAAGGAAACCAGAAAGCACTTTGAACCGAAAAATGGGGGAGTTTATCGCTTGGTGCCCAACGAATTTTCGGACCAATTTGGCTCAAAGCAGCTCTATTGCGTCCTGTCGAAAAGTTAAATATATCCAGTGGTGAAGAGGGCAGAGGCGTATTGTTGACTCGGCGATAGCGCAAATCAAATCCTAGATTAAAGCGGTTGTTCACACCATATAGAAAACTCGCCCAAGTGGTGAAGAAACTTGCTCTTTGCGTCAAATTATTATCGGCATCACGTTGTGTCCTTTCGGTGTATAAATTGTTGAAAATCTTGGTTTCTGTCGTACCTTTTGGAATTGCCATGGAGACAACGTATCGAGCCGCATTATTGGCAATTGCTCCGACCTGACTTTGATCCGTTATTTGATTCAATGACCAATCATAGACATAATAATAGACCTTTGCGGATTCTGAAATTGCTTCCGCTCTATATTGGTTGATGAATTGTAAAATATGGCGTTTGCTATTCCCAAAATCGTGGCTGTACCAGCGAAAAATTTCTGACAAGCCCACATTATTACCACTCACGCGAATGAAGCGAGGATGATTCAAGGCGAGCTTTGTTTGTGCCTCTAGTTGTGCTTCCAGTTGCTCAGGTCGATAAGCAAAATCAGCCAAGGGCGGACAATCTAGTGCGCCACAAACCAGTGCAAGATGAAAACGTGCATCTTTATAAGGTTTGAGTAGTTTTTCTTTTTCTAATTCATTTAAACTCAACTGCTCTTGCGCCACTTCCACCTTGATCTGATTGAAAAAACCCTTGATTTCTTTTACCGAAGGCACTGGAGAATTTGCTAGTATCTGATGAATGACCAGTAAATTATAGGCATTGATATAAAAGGCTTGCTTACTTTTTTCATCTGCCTCTTTTAGATCAATATCTTCAATTTGAGCCACCAATCTTGCTAACAAAGTATTATTTTTCAATTTGGTGTAGTCCAATTTACCATTCTGTACTTCCGCTTTGAAAAATTGATCGGCTTGATCGAAAAAAGAAGCATCAAGTGCTTGTTGTGCGTAAGAAAAAAAGGGTAGCAGTAATATTAAAATAAGCCAATGATAGTGCATGTTGATAAAAGGTGTAATGTTGTAATTGTAAAGAAATACGACAAAATGCAATTAGAAAACTTTCTAGGCAAAGATAAAGGAAGTCCACTTTTTGGATTGTCCAACATAAGACTTAGTTTGAGTTCTAGGAGAATTTTCATTCCTAAGGGATTCACCAACAGCACTGCAACATTCACACACTCCGCTCTCCAGTTCTTACGATGCTTTCATTGCGAATATCACTTTCCAAAAGTCCATCTTTCAATCGGACAACACGGTGGGCATGTTCGGCGATGTCTGGTTCATGGGTCACTAAAATAATAGTGTTGCCAGCGTCTTGGATTTGTTCAAAAATTTCCATGATTTCAATGGAAGTAGCGGTGTCTAAATTACCAGTGGGTTCGTCGGCGAGGATGATGGAAGGGCGATTGACCAAAGCCCGAGCAATCGCAACGCGTTGTCTTTGTCCACCAGAAAGTTCGCTTGGTCTATGATGCACTCGTTCGCCTAGTCCTACCATATCTAGTACAGTTTGAGCGCGTTTCAGGCGTTCTTTTTTACTAATATTGGCGTAAATTAGGGGTAAAGCGACGTTTTCTAGTGTGCTTTGACGAGGCAATAAATTGAAACTTTGAAAGACAAAACCAATTTCTTTATTGCGCGTGGCTGCCAAAGCTTCGTCCGTCATTAAGCTCACGTCGGTATTGTTGAGCAAATATTTTCCAGCACTTGGTGTGTCTAGGCAGCCCAATAAATTCATCAAAGTGGATTTACCAGAACCAGAATGCCCCATTAAAGCCACATATTCATTTTTATAAATTTGTAAGTTGATGCCTTTTAGCGCGTGGACAGCAGTTTGCCCCATTTGGTAGGTTTTTTTGATGTTTTCAATCGCGATGATCGGTGTTTTCATAGGCTGATTTTTCTATTCTTGTAGAAGATGCTTTTCAAAGATAAAGAAAACAAACAGAAAGAGTTGATAATGGATTAGTGCTTCATCGAAACTCCCGAATATTCGTAGAAAGACTGATGTGATTGCTACTGCCCGCAAGATGATAGACGCTTTGTCCGTAGTCAATGCGGAAGCGTTTGATTTTGAAGCCAAAACCAAAAGAAAATCCTGCTAGACTACGTAGATTATTAACTTTCAACTCTCTGGCACGCAGGACATTGTAGGCGGCTCGAATCCTAAAATTTTCTGCTTTGCCCAAAAGAAACTCGCCACTGAACACAAAATGCCTAAAAAGATTATCAAAGAAAGGATTCGAGGTATCTGCATTATCAAGACCGTCGAATATGGAGGCGTTTTCGCGGGTCGTTGGATCGTCGTAAAGGACATTCCAGCGATTGAGATAGCGGTATAAAATAGTGAAGCGAAAAGGCAAGTAGCGCAATTGCTTAGAAATAGCAATTTGGGTTTCAAAAGGTAGTGTCTCTTGTCGATTTTCGGTGTAGTGCGAAATGGGCGTACCTAGATTTCTAAGCACTAAACTCAAAGAAAAATTGCTGGCAGTATCTTGATAAATTGCCCCTAAGTCTGCACTCCAGCCCAATGACTGATAGCTTTCTAGTTGAGAAGAAATGAACTTTAGATTCGCGCCCACAGATAGTTTTTCGTAAAGGGATTTGCTGCCGCCCAAGGTCAAGGCGTACTCCGAGGCTTTAAAAGTGCCATTGATGTTGCCAAATTCGTCGGCTAAATTGAACTCGCCGTAATTGATATATTGGATGCCGCCGTGCCAAGTCAAATCCCATTTTTGGTGATGATGTCCATAGCCAAAATAGCCAAAAGCAATACCAGAAAGATGAAAATTTTGATTGAAGGAAAGCTGCGTGTGCATACTAGGGTTGAGGACAGCGGGATTCTGATACGCCAAACTCACATCATCGTCTTTTATCGTAATAACGTGATCGCCTAAAGCAGTGGCTCTAGCAGAATTGGGCAGCATCAAAAATTCATAGATATTATTGCCCCCAATTTGTGCGGATGAAGAAAGAGTCGCAGCCAGCATGCCAAAAATCAGTAGTAAATGTCTCACAAATCATTTAGGCTTTGAATAGAAGTAAGAGAACAGATTTAAGAAGTCGGAAATTAGACGCTAAGCACTCGTAATTAGTAATTCTTACAGGACATATTAAATTTCCTAACCTATCAGCTAGTTTCCTAAGAAGCTTTTTGGATCAACTTTCTAGAAAACAAATAAGATCGCACTTTCAAAATTCCTATCTTGAAAGATCGTTTTTATTGATTGGGTATGTAAGTACTCACGCAGATTTATTTTTAAGATATGTCATATTTTGGTTTTTGAGAATAACCTCATAATTATTTAATAACCAGCTTCTTATCAAAGTCAAATATGACATATCTAGCATTCGATTAATTATGTCCAGGTACTTAA
>JBCCRX010000199.1:0-12069 GCA_039201015.1 Bacteroidota bacterium
AAATGGTTTAAATCCCATACCCTCCCCTGCTCCCGCAGCTACGGTACATACCGTTGGGAGATATCAACCGGCGTTACACCCGCCTATACATCTCTCCCTCCAAAAGAATTTCCGCGCCGAAGGCGCGGAAAACCACTGAGTTTGCTGATTTTTAGAGACTTTTTTCTTTCACCACAAAACGTTACAATCAGCATTTTTCACCCTTTTTTTAAAGATAAAGCAAAACGAGCCTACTTCTCTCCTCCAATCTTAATCAAAGAAGTAGCGAAACCACCAGCCGTTAAATTGAAAACGGGGGAAGTAGCATTGCCATTGCTTGGATCGGTAACATAGAAACCATTGTAGTTGGCACTTGATACTTGGTGATAAATCAAGCCGTCATAATTATACATGTATGGATAATTATAACCTGCGGTCAGCGGTGCGCTAGGTACTACGTTCGCCGTTCGATCTGCTAAATTAATTTCGTACAATTGACCGTTTTCAGAAGTAAAAACCAAATCGGTAAGTTCTTGAAAGCCTGCATCATCCAACATGCCTTGTGCGAAAAGTGCAATCAATTGTAGCAAACGTGGTGGATCAGGAGCAGCTACCCCTAGTCCATAGGCAATATCACTATCTGTACCGACCATAGATGTAAATACTTGAATTAAATTATTACCAAAGCCAGCTGCGGCGGCTGGATTCCAAGCATAATCCACATCGAAATCATTGGTCTGTGCGTCTATTTTTAGGATTTGTGGTCGGGCACGATCAGGAGCCAATGGTCCCAGTAAGCCATCCAAGCCATAAGACCCCTGAGCAATAATATACAAATTACCTGCTGCGTCCACTACGCTATTGTCCACTGCATTCATTCGAGGATAGAAAGCTTCTGGATGGCGAATGCTGCCATCGCGTGTGAGGGTATTCACATCAATCACTTCTGCATAGACATCTGGCAAATCATAGAAAGCATTAGTTGTGATTAGATTATAATTGAGTGCCAAGAAAAGCTTGCCCGTCATTTCATTGTAGTACGCTCCACTTACCCCACGCACATTTGTATCGCTGGCTGGTGGCAGTGGTGTATCTACGGAAAGATCAATGCGTTGGATGATCTCCATAGTGGAAGGATTAAACGCAAGGACTTCCAGTGTCCCAAAACCCGTAGAGAAACCCAATTCATCGCTAATGATTGCAGTTGCAAACTGAGGATCAAGTGTCGTGATACGACCTACTTCTACCAACTCTCCCGAACTCGCATCAATCGCAAATTTAGCAACCCCAAACTCACCTGGCGTACGAATGCGTCCGTAGAAAAACTGACCACGGGAGACAGCATAATATTGTACTTGCGCGCTTTGTCCTTGTGTAATATCAATATCACCACTCGGCAGTTCATCGTAGAAATCGGTGTAATTCGTTACACTACCAGTGACTGGCAAAGTAGAACCAATCACCCAGCCCGAAGTTTTGAAAGGACTCTCTGCGGTGACACTAGCAGTAGCAGAATTACTACCAACATCATTACCGACAGTCAACTCTACGGTATAAGTATCTGGTGCATCATAGGTGTGACTAGGGTTTTCTTCTGTAGAAGTATTGCCGTCGCCAAAGTCCCAGCTAAAGCTAGTGGCTTCGGTAGAAGTACTGCTGAAATTAATCGTCAATGGATCGTCACTATCGGCAGTGAAAGTAAAGGAAGCGGTTGGTGCCTCTTTTGGCGTTGGCGTAGGATCGTCATCGTCATTGCAGCCCATGGCTACTACAAAAAGAGCAAAGAAAATGGCAAACAATGGAAAGCCATTTGAAATTTTATATAGATTCATATTATTAAGTTTGTTTATTTTTAATTTAATACATTTCAAGAGAGGTCAGAAAACAGAAATCAGATCGAAAAATGAAATTTTTCTGTCGGATGTTATACTGCATGTAGGATAAAAAAGTGGATTTTCATCTTTGGTAATTCGGTAATTCAGTAATTCGGCAAGTACCTAATCACCATATTACCAATTAAACAAATTACCAAAATAATTATAAACGCATTTTTATTTTTTATGTATAATTAAATATATAAAGCAATTTAGCACTTCAATCACTTACCAAAATTCCGCAATCGGTAGTTCACTCTGACATTGTAATTGCGACCAGGACGTGGAATGCTGAAATTGTCAAATAGATCGGCATCCAAAATATTATTGACATTGAAAGCTAGACCATATTGACCGTCTTTGAACAAAATATTGATGCCCACATCAATGCGTTCTTGCTGCGGCACAGTATTGCTTTCATCCAATACGCCCGCTGCGGTTAGGAAATTGAAACGATCCACAAATTTGTATTGCGCATAAATAGACAGCGTATTGTCTTCACCGACTAATTCATTATTGGTGTAAGTCAAACGAGCATTGTAGAACCACTTGGGAACATTTGGAAAATCTGTGCCTTCTAAACTTTTGGCTTGGGAGAGGCTGGTGACTTCGCCAAAGACCTGACGCAAGCGCGTGGCATTGGCATCCAAACGTAGCCAATCGCGAAACCAAATATTGAGGCTTCCTTCCACACCAAGCGTTTCCACATCATCCGCGTTTTCATTGCTTGGAAAAGTAGCAGCATTCAAGAAGATCAAGTTTTCCTGAAAACGCGCAAATCCATTTACCGTAGTCAGGAAGCGCAGATTTTTATTGCGAGGACTAGCAAAAGAGATGCCCACATTGTAATTGTCACTGTTCTCTGGCGCTAGGATAAGGTTTTGACGAACATTCGTACCATTTCCAAAGAACTGCGTAAAAGTGGGAATACGCAAGGCATCCTCGAAGGAAGCACGCACGAAAAATCGATCCGTGAAATTGTATTTTGCAGTAAGGTAATAACCATAATCTGTTCCGTCCGTACGCACAGGCGTCAAAGCATTGGGATCGACACCCGACAGATCAAAGTAGTAAAATTTCGCAGCGGCACTTAAGATAAGCTTTTCTTCCAGTAGCTTTCGCTGATATTGCAGCCCCACCACATCTTTGAGCAATACTTGGGTCTCCGTCAAAGGGTCTCGTTCGATGGGGCGTTCTTCGTCGCGACCAATGGTAGATTGCCGTGCAATGAGATTGGAAAGAATAAGTTCGTCTTGCGGAGAAAGACTCCAACGCAGCGTGAATCGATTGGCGATATTATCGAAATCACGATCAGAGATACTGCTCCTACCGAACTCACCGCGCGCGTTGGGTCGCCGAGCTAACACTTCACCACTCCAACTGTAAACATTGGCGGTGGTGTCCACAAAGAGGAGATTGGTGCGCGAGAAGATAGAATTAGTGGAGAGATATAGACGATCTCCGAGCGACTTTTCGTAAAGAGCAGCAGCAGCAAAACCACCGCCATCATAGAAGACATCCCCAAAAGCCAAATTTCCAATGATACCACCGTTTTGTACTTCTTTGTAAAAATCATTGGCATTAAAAGACAAACGCAAGCGATCTGCCCAAGATTTGTTCCGAACATCCAAGTACACATCCCCATAATACAATTCATAGGCATCATTGAAGCGCGTAATCTCTTGCCGTTCGTTGTCTTCAAATACAAAGGCTTCCATGCTGTAGTCGTTGTCGGAATAATTGTAGGTGAAATTGCCGCCAATGGAAACGCCTTCGCCCAGTTCGTAATTACCAGAAATGCTCGCTTGGTGCGTATTGAACGAGCCAAAGCCGTAGCTCATTTGTAGTTCATTGATGCTGCGCTGCTGCGTAATCACATTCACACCGCCGCCCAGCGCATCACTCCCTATGTCAACGGGGACAACGCCTTTGTACACATCGACTCTGGCGATGCTATTGACAGGAATATTATTGATTGTGAACTGCGGATAGACAAACTCCAAAGGCAGCCCGTCAATGAAAGTACGCACCGCCGTTCCATTCAGGCCGTTCAGACTAATATCTACTTGGTCACCAAAACTACCCGAACCACGTACGTTTACTCCTGGCAAGCGTTCTATAACTTCCCCCACATCTTTCACTCGGCTGACCACTTGCTTCAATTCCACACTCTCAATCTGAATCGCGCGTTCTTGTTGCTCCCGCGCTCGGGTCTTCCCAACGACAACGGCTTCTTGCAAGACTTCTACTTCCTCTTCTAAGCGAATATCTAGCTCTTGAATTGCCGTCTTGATAGAAACGGCTTCTCGATGTTCTGACATTCCAACATAGGTGATGACGAGTTCATAATCGTTGTAAGGAATGTCTTCCAGTTGGTAAGTGCCATCCAGTTCACTGACCGTTCGATGATCGGTATTGGCGAGCGAAACGTAAGCCCCAATCAAGGGAGAACCGCTGGCATCTATCACCTGTCCATTCAGTTGTCCTGTGTTTTGTGCGAAGAGGGACGGAAGTGAATACGCGAAGAAAAATATAGAAAGTATAGTGTAATAATGTATGCTGTGAATGCTCATAATAGTCGGATATAAGGCAGCGACTCGTGAATTTTTGCAGTCAAAAAAGCTGCTGTTTAGTTGAGCGCGCAAAGGTAAGGCATTCTAGATACGCAGCCTATTTTTATTTAGACTAATTATGCACTGCTAGTGTAATTATCAAAATCCTTGTATCATAGCGGACACAAAAAAATTCCCCTCTACAGCCAGTAACCGATATATATTTTAACTTACTGACTAATTTCAATATTCTATACTTGAAAATCACAAAAACTTGCTACATTCGCCGCCCAAAAATAAATATTTGATATATGAAAACCAGTACGGCGATAATAAAAAAACGCAACAACAGAACGAAAAAGCAAAGACCAAAGCAAAAGCGGCCTACTTGGCTACTTTGGGTAATATTCACGATTACTATGGCGGGTACTTTTCATGAATACGTGATCGAAAAGAAGGACGGCACTTATGAACTGAGTCCAGAGCGGTAAAGAAAATTGGATAAAGAGTTGGAGGAACTAGAGGAAGATGCGGAACAATATGCTTTGCGAGCAAAAGCGAGTGGGGATTATCCATGTTTAAATTGTGCTAATTCAGCAACGATCTTTCTCAACGCTGGTGAGATTTGGAAATATGGATATACGCTGAAGAAGAATCGTTATAGCGAACAGCGACTAAAGAAACTTAAATTATACTACGATCGACAATTTGAAGGATCACCAAGAGAATGCTTGAAAGAGGAGAAAAGAAAAATATTCAGGTATCCGCTGCTACCTGAAAACTTAGTACGTTCTTCTCGATTGCCTCGTCCACCAGGTAACAAGCAAGACAATTGACTTTTACTACTAAAAGTATTACATTTATGCTATACAATGGAAATAAGTACTTCTACCTAATTTGTTTAAGCTGTTTATTTGTTTAAATTGTTTATCATGAACACTTTATACAGGTTTATTGCCTAAATAATTAGGTAAACCTACTTAAGTACTTCTACCTATTTGTTTAAGCTGTTTATTTGTTTAAATTGTTTATAATGAACACTTTACACAAGTTTATTGCCTAAATAATTAGGTAAACCTACTTAAGTACTTAGATGTATTTATTTTGGCAAAAAAATTAAATTAATCCAATTTAAGATATTGATGATCAACAAATTGAGGCTCACTATTCCTTCGTGCCTTAGTGATTTAAATAGGGCGGGGCACTCAATACAAAAAATCAAATGTATTTTTATCCCGTATTAAATGTTAAAGCTTGTTTGATGATAGATATAATTGAAGAATATAGCGAAGCAGAAGAATTAGCGGACTTTGTCGCTACTGGATTTGAGTTTGACGAAAATCAGTTCGGATGTACTGCCTACATAGACAGTCCTGCCAACGAGAACTTAAATTTTAGGACTTTTGATAACTTGAATGAAAAAATAGATTTATCAGAATTTGGAGAAGGTGTTACCAAAATCCTTTTTGCTTTTATCGCTTTTAATCCTAAGCTTTCTCCTCATAAGCAAGTAATAGAGTACCTTCCCAATCATAAAGAAGTTAATATCAGTCTCGAACTCGACTACGAGAACTTCATCAATGCCACATCCGAAGCTGCCGTTCAAATGATGAAAGATTTGTATTTAAAAGGGCTTCGCGCGTTATTGCTATTCAATATCCGAGATTTCGATATGGAAGGCTTGATTGAAGCGGTGGAGCAGGCATTGGAGGAAGAAAGGGCAGCGTAATTAAGAGTGCGTTCATTTTACCAAAAAAACAGCGAAGCTTCATGCGAATATATTTTCTCCTGATTGCGATATTAGTCGCTATCACCTTCAAAAGCCATGCACAAAAGGACAAACCCAATTATGCACTACTTTGGGAAATCACGAGCGATGCGCTCGAAAATCCTTCTTATTTGTTTGGTACGATGCACGTCAAGGACAAACGAGCGGCAGCGTTTCCCGATTCGCTGCTGATCGCATTGCAGCAAACAGAAGCTTATGCCATGGAAGTTCATCCTGATACGATGATAGATTTCATGATGCAATTGATGTTTGCTAAGGATACGTCCAATATATTAAAAGAGAAACTATCAGTGGATGCCTATGAGCGACTGAACCAAGCGGTGATCGAAAAAACAGGCAAGCCCATTGAGGAGTTAGAGAATCAAGACCCTTCCTTCATTGAATTGCTGTTGACCAATTTCGATGAACCCGACTACACGGAAAAAAACGACCAGATGCTTGATTTGTATTTCTACAAGCAAGCATGGGCAATGGAAAAGCCGATCTATGGACTAGAAGAATTCAAAGATTACGAAAACGTAACAAAGCAGTTTTTTGGACTTTTTGAAGAAGAAATATCTAATGTAGCGGACGAATACGAGACCAGCGACGAACAATTTGAGGATATGATCGCCATTTATCAAGCAGGTGATCTGGAAGCCTTACACCAATGGATGCAAGCACGAAGCACGGGTGAAGACTTTGACCGTGCAATGCTGGATGATAGGAATCAAAAAATGGTAAAAAGCATCGGGCAGATTCTCAAAAATCAATCTTGTTTTTTTGCGGTCGGGGCCGCGCATTTGCCAGGTGAAATGGGCATGATAAATTTATTGAGAGCAGCGGGCTATCAAGTCCGAAAAGTGAAAGCGACTTTTAAAGAAGACCCAAAAAAATACGATGCAGGAGAAGGCTTTGATCGCTGGCAATTGGCGACTAACAAAAGGTTTGGATATGAACTAAAACTGCCCAGTAAAGCCTACAATGTCAATAATTTGGTGGAAGGTAATCAGATCAATTTCAACTTTGATATGTCCTTCAATATGTTGGACATGAGTGGCTTTCTGATAATTGGTATCGTCCTGCCTGGCGTGCATAAAAAGAGCTACCAAATGGAAGATATGCTAGAATTAGTGGACAGATATGGCGACGGGGCAGATCGAGAAATGCTAGAAAAAAAGAGTATTCGATACAAAGGTTTGAAAGGTGGACAATTTAGATTTCGAGAAGAAGATGGTGCTTACACGACTTGGCGAGTCTTCATCAGAGATGGCTTGGCGAATCTTTTTGGTGTCTATGGAGAAAATGTAAGTTTCAAGCAAGCTGCTGTGCAGTATTTCTACAAAAATATAAACTTCCAAGTACCAAAGATGGAAGACCGTTCCAATGCCGATCATCTTTTGTATTCCTCCAATGGCGCGTATCAAATTCTAATGCCCTTTCAGCCTACTTATAAACGGACCGTTCAAAGCTTCGAGATAGAAGAAGGCGTCGAGCGAGAAGTGGTCGGACATATCTACTACGCCAATGACTTTGCCGCCAATTCCCTTTTTTTGGTGCAGCACAATTACCTAGCCCTCGGTATGTACGTTGAGGATCAGGAAGTTTTGCTGCAAGAAAGTATCAACCGCATTTCCGCTGAAAGAGGAACACCCGAATCCGTCAAAGATATTCGCTACGAAGGGCTGCCTGGAAAAGAAGTCCTCTATATATTAGAGCAGCAAAATCTGTACGTACGCATTTTGTTGAGGGGTAATCGAACCTATTTATTGTTGGCATTTACGCCAAAGAAAAAAGAACGAATGGTATCCGTCAATGCGTTTTTTAATTCCTTCCAATTGCGCACACCACTTGAAATGCAAGTTCGTTCAAGAAAACTTGAACCCATCAAAGTAAGTATGGATTTCCCTAGCCAACCAATAGCGCGCTTCGAGAAGGATGAGGGCGATTATCCGCAATTGGATGAGTGGGAATACATCGCACAGGATACGCTAAATGGTTACAGCTATACTTTAATGGAATATCACTATCCGCCCTACTATCAAGTCGCAGATATGGATAGCTTTTTGAATAATTATGGAGAAAATCTGAAAAGTGGGCAAGACTACGATGTATTTTTGGATACTACTTTTCAAGGCAAGCGCGCTTGGTACACCGAAAATGAAGCAGATAGTGCCGTGGGCGTGAATTATGCACTTATCTTTTTGGCGGGTGAAAGATTGTATGAGCTGGCAGTTTACGCTCCTGTAGAAGAAGACAAAAAGCGAGCTTGGCGATTCTTCAATTCTTTTCAGTCTGATGAAAATTATCAATTGGATTATTTTACTTCTGATAGAAGCGAATTATTGTTGAAAAATATACAGTCTAAAGATAGTTCGACACAATTGGCAGCAAAACAAGGCATAGATCGCTACGAAATGAGCGTCACCAATTTGCCTATGATTTACAAAATTTTGGAGCAAGATTATCCCTTCGATACGCTGCACGACGATAGTATACACGATTTGATGTTTCAAGAATTGCTATATACCAGCGATGAAAATACCTTGCCTTTTTTAGCTCAATTATTTCAAAAACGAGCGGGCAAACGTTTGGCACAAGCTTCTATATTGGAAGTGTTATCGGATATGAAAAATGAAGCTGCTTATGATCTGTTTTTCGAGCTTGCCCCCCATTTCAAAGGAGCTGCTTACGATGAATACGGCTATAGTTATGTGATTGAATCCATGCGTGATACGGTAGCTTTGACCGCTAAATATTATACTGATATTCGCGATTTGGGCAGCAATAAAGCTTTGCGCTACTACACTTATAATCTGATTTTCCATCTTTTAAGAGCGGACGCGCTGGATAAAGAGGCAATAGCAAAAGACCAATCTATCTATTTGCAAGCGGCAAAAGCAATCGTAGAAAAGTACGATTTAAAAGAAGCGAAGAAAACACTGCCTGAAATGGAGGAATATTGGGAATTGGATGCCTTGCATGTTATTCTAGGAGAATTGCCTGCTGGTTCGGCCATAGACCAATATCTACTAAGCATGCTGAGTTTACCCGATGCCAATTTAGTGGCTGTTCTGATAGATGCGCTGCTTCTGCACAATCAAAAAATTCCAGTAACTGCTTTTGAGGCCGTATTTGCTGATCCTTACCGCTGGAAACAATTGCTCTCTGATCTGCAATACGAAAAACATCTAGAATTTATTCCGAGCCATTTCTTGACACAAAAAGCGACCGTTCGCGCCTATGTCCAACACTATTTGGAAGACGAATACGGCACGCTCAGCAAGTTCGATTTTATTGAAAAACGAGATTTTGAGTGGAAAGGAAAACCTTTGAATTTGTACCTATATACTTTTGCGCTAGAAAACTACGAAGGCACATTTTTGGGTGTTTGTTCACAACCTAAATCAGAAAAGGAAATTGAAATCTCCCCCACCCTATTCGACTATTCAGGACAAGCCTATGTCGCTGAAAATAAAGAGGCCTTGTTGGAGGAAATATTGGCGGATTGGGAAGAGTAGAGTGTGGATTGTTGGTATTATCATCGCATCCAATACCGAATCTTTGTTTGGTAATTGGTGTAGTGAATGTAGAACTCGTTTTCCATCCACAACACCACTTCTTGATCTTCTTTGCTCAGACCACGTGGGACATAAGGGCGTACGTTATCATGCTCCGAGTCTTGAGTAATAGCTTCCCTTTCCCAAGACTGTCCATCATCTTTGGTTTCCCAGCGTTCGATCTCAAAAATACCATTTACTTGGCGAGATAGATAGACGACATTCGGATTGTCGGGATGCAAGCTCATCCCACCAAAATAGTGTGGTTCTCTCTCTTTTTGCCCTTGTGGTGTCTGTGGAAACCACTTACCAGAAGCACAAATTTCGTAATTCACCCATTCGCCATTTATGTAGCGGGCATACCAATAGCGATGATCCGTTTCTTTAGGACTTTTGGTATATAAAATGACGGGTTGCCCTTGCTCGTCTTGCGCCATATCCGCAATCCAAGCACGCCCTTCTTTTTCGTTGGAACGAAAAATAATGGAAGCATCTTTGGGTTCAAAAGGGATGTGCCCCATATCAACAATGATCGTACCGTCTGCACGGTGAAACTTCCCATCTTCCAGATAGGCATAATAAACGGAATTAGTCGGTTCGATTCGTGGATGACCATCAGTGAACACGATATGTATTTTTGATTTGCCGTCTGAATAATATTTCGCATAAGGTCGGTTGTTGCTCTCAAAAGGATAATTGGTGATAAAGACCTTACTTTTTGTCCAATTTTCTCCACCGTCATCTGACCACATCAGATTGGGTTTGAAACCCGTCCAACGCCCAAAACAATACAGCCGATTATCTTCTTCGACCAGTTGATAAGGATTGGCGTAAGTGATGGAGGCTTGGGGAAATTTTTTCAATTGTTCCCCATCAAACGGATGTATGAACTGTACATCGGTAAAATTAAAAACTCCTTTGGCATCTTCCAATATATTGATAAACAAGTCTTTACGAGTGTGTCGGGTGTACATTGCAAGAACTTTACCTGCTGCGGTAGCCACAAAAGCAGGATTGTTGTGATCGTCCCTTTCTAGTCGAAAATAGAGTTCATCGGTCTCTACATTTTGGTCAGAAAGACCAAAGCGAGCCGCTTCCACCGTACCTTCAGATTTGACCCAAGCGGTGATGACTTGCCCGTCTAGATAAATTGCTCTGGGATCAGAAAACCAGCACCAAGCACCGTCATTGGTCAGAGTACCCACTTTGGATTGTGCGTGAGATTGACTGTGACTGATGAAAATTATTGTGAAAGCGGCGTAGAAGAATAATTTTAGTTCGTTCATAAAGTTGGTAATGCGGTGGAGGGGCAGATCAGCACTAATCCGTAAAAAATTCTAATTTATTAACTCATGTTTACGCAAGTAGTACTTTAGTCTATGTTATTCGCTAATCTCTGAGATTGGCGTGTTTTGAATTAGAGTGGCTGCCAGCCTCACGCCTAAGGCGGACACGGTGAGGCGGGCAAGTCGAAGCCACTCTAATTCATGAAAGTTCTTTCGGAGCGAGCCATAGCATTTAAGTTGCCTGCAACTGAATAGGTAGCTGATAATCCGCCAGAGCTTTAAGCTTACGTTTCGCATCGTAAGGGATAAAAATAAGAATAAAAGAAAAGTGGGAATAACTTTGCCTCATGGTAAAGGTAAAAAGCAAAACAGCTTCTTACAAAAAATTGGCAAAATGTTTCATCAGTGCATGTTAATACACTGTAAACTGAGTTTCTTTGCATTTTAACAGGGGAGTTTGAGGGAGAAAAAAGGGTTTTGAAAAACCCTTTTTTCTCCCTCAAGCCTCATACGCCGCCGTCTTCGACGGCGGTAAGTAAGTTTTGAAGCTCGAAAATCTACGATTTTCTCGCTTCTCAAAATTAAAATAAACTTAGTTTACACGGTATTAAGATGTAATCAATTAAGTACTTGATTTAAACCCATCTAAGTACCTCTACCTAATTAAGTACTTGGTCGCTATCTTTTTGGCATTCGATTCCCAGAAATCGCTTTCTGTCTAGTGCTTTTGAAACGTCCCACTTCTTGTCCACGCAATTTTCGATGTTTGGTTTTACGTCCTTGTACCCGAGCACGCCATTTTTTCCAATTTTTAAGCTTCATTTCATACTTCATCAGTCTGATCACCTCGGCTTCTTTCAGTCCAAACTGCTCCTCTATGGCATCAAAGGGCGTACGATCTTCCCAAGCCATTTCTACGATGCGATCAATATCACGATCTGTTAAATTGTATTTTTGAAAAATCTTTTTCATATCTACTTAGGTTTCGTTGATTTGAAAATCAAAAAATCAAAATTTAATACTGTTTATACGATAAAAAATACCTTTTTG
>JBCCRX010000200.1:0-12037 GCA_039201015.1 Bacteroidota bacterium
AATATTAAAATACGGTCGCCTTCATTTCGGTAAGGATTGTCTGGATTGTGTTGGTTTCGATAGTTTTGTCCTTCGATCATCCAAACGCGACCTCGACTGTCCACATCCATATTCGTTGGATTGCTCATCATCGGTTCGCTGGCAAAAAGTTGTACTTCAAGACCTTCTTGTATCTCCATGCTCGCCAAAGCATGTTCAGCAGAAAGCTTTTCTTCTTCACTGAGTTGGTTGTAATTGATGCTTTGTTCTGCTGTTTTTTGTTGGCAAGCAATCAATAGCATCGTACAGATGATAAGGAAAATGTTACTTTTCATCTCGTTTTGTTTTTTCTATAAAGTTGATAATTGTTTTCCAATATTCCTCGCCCACCACTCGTGACAAGCCCGAATGTCGGCCGCCTTCCACGATTAAAAGTTCCTTTTCTGCGCTGTTTAAGTTTTCAAATAAAGTTTTTCCGTAAGATACATCAATTCTTTGATCTTTGTCGCCATGTGCAATAAAGACGGGCTGCTCAATCTCTTTCACTGACTCCATTGGTCGAATCGCTTCTGCTTCAAAGTCAGCTATTTTGCTGGCTCGCGCTATGGCATAATCTGCCAGAAAGGGGACTCTTACCCCAAACAAGCGTTTTTTGTAATCCAAAACGATTGTTCGGAAGTCAGAAAAAGTACTTTCGATAATACCAAACTGGATGCGTTCGTCTAGCTCCAGTGCTTGAATAGCGATTGCACCACCCAATGAATTGCCCCATATTCCGACATATTCATCTGGATATTGTTCTAAAATATAATCCACTATGGCTTTGACATCATATTTTTCGTAGTAGCCATAAGTACAGTATTCACCGCCACTTCTGCCGTGTGCTCTATTGTCTAATGCAATACTGTTGTAACCTGCTTTCCGTAAAATTTCACTCAATCCGAGCATACTCCTCGCACATCCACCAATGCCATGCAGCAAAATAAGCGTTCCTTTGCTGCTGTCTCCTCGCATACTTTCGTAGCCCTGCAAAATAATATCATCAAAGCCATTTAGTGCAGTTGCTTGGAATTTGGTTGGATCATAGTCCACTTGGCAAAGGCGTTTCGTAGGGTGTAAAAGCATTCTAGGTGCTAGCATGTGAAAGCTGGCTAGGGCTAGTGACATCGTCAAAAAGACAGCGGCAAAAGCTCGTAGTAAATATTTTTTCCAGAGAAAGCTTTTGTTTTTTATCATCTAAGTTTATTTTTACTTAAGAAAGTTAGGTTTAGATAAACTTCACTATTTAAGTGTACTACATTGTAACAAGAGTTTCTTTATATTTTATACAGGGGAGTTTGAGGGAGCAAAAAGGGTTTTAGAAAAACCCTTTTTGCTCCCTCACCCCTTGTTCGCCGCTGTCTTCGATGGCGGCAGATAGTTTTTTTTGAAGCTCGAAATGCTGAGGAATTTCTCGCTTCTAAAATTTAAAAAGACTTAAATTACGGTGTAGTATGCTACTGGACATTTTAGGTATTACCAGATTTTAAGGTGGCTAGAAATGTCATTTTTTGCTTTAAACTGCAAGAATAATTCCCAAATTCGGTTTCAAAAATGACATTTCTCACTCCTCGACTGGTAAAATCTTCTACATGAGAAATTGCTGTTTAAGCACTTGTTTGGATTTTATCGTCTTGATAAGCAAAATTTTATGAACCAATAGTCAAGCATTCATTTTTGGCTTTAAGATTTGTAATTAGGCGTGTATCAAGTCTTAAGCTATGCTCAAAATAAGTCTCAGGAACGCTCCTGAAATCGCTCAACAAGTATGCCCCAAAGGTTTCTTATGGACGGAAACATCAATTTTCACTAATTTTTTTGGGAAAAATCAGTGAAAATTGGTGTTTCCGTCCGAAGCGATTTACGGAGCATACTTGTTGAGTGATTTTCTGACATTGACTTAAGTACTTCTACCTATTTGTTTAAGCTGTTTGTTCGTTTAAATTGTTTATAATGAACACTTTACACAAGTTTATTGCCTAAATAATTAGGTAAACCTAATTAGGCTATTTTCGAGTAAAATATTAGCAAAAACGAGACTTCGTACAGCCCTAATTTGTAATGAATAACTTAGCAAAAATAAGCGTTCCAAGTTTGAAACAAATATCAAAGAACAAACATTTATTATCGGACTCAATCAATGCAAGAAAATTCAAACTAAAACATTATGATACTATATTATTCTATGCTAAAGGTAATACTTTTTTACCTTTTCATGTTAAGCAGTTTTTATGCGCTAGCTCAAGAAAACTACACCGAAAAAATACCAGGCACAAAGGTCGAATTTGATATGATTTTTGTGGAAGGCAGTGAATTTGATATGGGACTTTCTTCCGATCATGAATGGTATGAAGAACAAGAGGGAGAACCAGAGCGCGTGCAAATTTCGCCTTTTTGGATGGGAAAATACGAAGTCACTTTCGATGAATTTACGCATTTCCAGTATAAGCAACAGGACAGTAATATTTCCAATGCAAAAACTGTAAAATACGACGCAGATGCAGTGACACGTCCTACGCCGCCCTACGAAGACATGGCTTTCGGGATGGGAACCGTTGGGGGATATCCTGCGGTGAGCATGACCCAACAGGCGGCTTTGCGCTATTGCCGATGGCTATATTTGAAAACAGGTAATTTTTATCGTTTACCAACAGAAGCAGAATGGGAATACGCTTGTCGAGCGGGCAAAGAAGACATAGAAACAGACGAAGAAGAACTGGAAGAGCGAGCATGGTATTACGAAAATGCTTACGAAAAATTTCATAAAGTTGGAGAGAAAGAAGCCAACGAGTGGGGTTTTCACGATATGCTCGGCAATGTAGCAGAATGGACCGTCGATCAATACAAAGAAGACTATCACGAAACGCTGGCAGAGCAAGCAAAAAATCCTTGGATCAAACCAAAGTTGAAGTATTCACACACTACGCGTGGCGGCTCTTATGATGACGAAGCGGCAGACTGTCACTGTGCAACACGTCTGAAGTCGCGTCCACGTTGGCAGCAGCGTGATCCGCAGATACCGAAAAGTATCTGGTGGAATACAGACGCGCCTTTTGTCGGTTTTCGAGTGGTTCGTCCACAGCGGGAAGTAAGTTATGAAGAAGTAATGGCATTTTTTGAGGAAGCTATCAAAGACTAGCATACTCTGACAAAAGTTTACACTGTAATAGTGATTTTTAGAAAAAATCATCAATAATAATTTCGTAATGATGGACGGTCTGGTCAAGTGTGTGAATTTATTTTCTGTGCGTTGCTCAGGTGATTGAACAACTTACATGTATCTTTTCAACTATCACTGCCAACCAAATAATTACCTAAAAATTAGTGGAAGAGCAAATACAGGAATTCAACAAAGAGCAAAAGGAGGTACTCGACTCCATCAAGATATCGCGCATCATATTGCCGATTTTGATTGGTATTGGAGTGGTGGTTTTTCTAGTTTTGCGCCAATTCGATCCGAAAGAGTTCGAGCTCATAGCATGGACGCAGCGGACTTTCATTGGCATTGGGATCGCTTTGGCTTTGCTTGTCATTCGACATCTTGCTTATTCTACTCGCCTTTTCATTCTTTCTGATCGTGAGTTTTCTTTCAGGAAGTGCATAGAACTTATTTTTATCTGGGAATTTAGTTCTGCGGTATCCCCAACTAGTCTGGGCGGCTCGGCGGTCGCTTTTTTTATCTTAGCACAAGAAAAATTATCCACTGCCAAAACAGCCACAATTGTCCTTTATACCATTGTACTGGATACTGCTTTTTTCATACTTTCCATTCCCATCCTAGTTGGTGCCTTTGGTTTAACGATCATTCGTCCTGGTATGGAAAGTGGCTTTGACTTGGATGGCTGGGGCTACACATTTATTTTTGCTTATGTCCTGATGGCTATCTATGGAACGATTTTTTATTTAGGGCTTTTTCATTTTCCACGTGGCATCAAGCAATTCCTGGTAGGCTGCACGATGATTCGCTTCCTCAAACGCTATCGCCGAAGTGCCATAGAATTGGGCAATGACATGATTACTGCTAGTCGAGAACTCAAAAAGCAAGATTGGCGATTTCATCTCGGCGGTTTTCTAGCAACAATCGTTGCTTGGTCTTGCCGCTTCCTAATTTTGGGCGTCTTGGTCACGGGTTTTGTTGAATTAATTCCAACTGATTTTCTCACCCAATTTGCGCTCTATGCTCGCCTAGAAACCATGTTCGTTATCATTGCTTTCAGCCCAACGCCTGGTGGTGCGGGCTTTGTAGAAATCTTGTTTGGTGGTTTCTTGGCTGACTATGTGCAGGATGATACCAGTGCACTTATCATTTCTACGATCTGGCGATTAATCACCTACTATTCCTATCTCATTGCTGGTGCCATTATCATTCCCAACTGGATACACGGTATCTTGAGGGAAAGACGGCGAAAACGGCAGCAAGAAGTTAATGTCTAGAAGTCAAACCATCTCTTTCCTACTAAAAAACTCATTCGTATCATAAAAGCTAGTTTTCCTACCGTTTCAAAAAGTGGATACCCAAAACATGGTAGATGCCTGCATATTTGTGTCAATAGGGGACGCCTTTTTTGTGTTCTCGCAAACAAATATTACAAATGGCAGTATAAAGAAAGTACAAAATTTCCAACGTTTTGGAAAATTTGAAAATCTCTATCGCAGACAAGCCCGTAGCTAACTGCGCACTAATGCTGTCTCATTCACCGATTTACAAACACACACAAAGCATGCAGATTTTTTACAAAAACCTATTACTATTAGGAGTCAGCTATTGGCTGCTTCTACCTCTAAGCGCACAAGTCAATTACACTGCAAACGACCGCGTGACGCCCTACGAAGGCTTTTTTGGCTATGGCACTAATGTGGGCTATTATCCAAACTGGACGCAATTGGAATTGGCGGATATTACCATCGGAAATGAAGCACAAGGCATAGAAGGAGTAGGCATCAACAGTATGCGACCTGCGCTATTTGAGCATTTCATGGAAGAATGGGGCTACGAATTGCGCGTCAAAACCTTTGAGCATTACAAAAAACTGGGTGCAAAAGATAATGTTGTTTTTGTGGGCTATCCTTCCGAAAAACACCGCGACCCAACTTGGTACTGCGATAGCCACCAATCTGAACTATTCAAAAATATGTACACACCCATTTGGGACGGTGGTGCAAATGGCACGCCTTACAATGATGAAAATTATTATGCCGCTTACTTATATAAAACAGTCACTTTGTATAAAGACTACGTGAAATTCTGGGAGATTTGGAATGAACCCGACTATTCTTTTACGGCCAACTCTATTGAACAGCCAGGTGAAGATGGTAATTGGTGGGAAAACAATCCAGAACCTTGCGACTATGATATTCACGCGCCTGTTTTCCACTATATCCGTTTACTACGCATTAGCTATGACATTATCAAAACGGTTGATCCAGAAGCCTACGTTGCCATAGGTGGCATTGGTTATCCTAGTTTTTTGGATGCTGTGATGCGCAATACCGATAATCCAGACAACGGCAAAGTAAGCGCAGATTATCCTTTGAAAGGTGGGGCTTATTTCGACGTTTTGAGTTATCATACCTATCCTCACATTGACAACAGCTTGCGCAAGTGGAACAATGGTATTGGCGGCTTTGTCTATTTCCGACACACCGATGCTGCTGTAAAAGGTGTCTTAAAACTACAAGATCGTTTTAGAGAAGTGCTTCACAAATACGGTTATGATGGAGGAACTTTCCCTAAAAAAGAATGGATCATTACAGAATCTAATGTGCCTCGAAAGCCCGTCAATAGAGGCTTTGGCTCGGATGAAGTACAGCGCAATTTCATTATCAAAGCCTTGGTCGAATCCCAAAAAAACGATATTCATCAATTTCATATTTTCACCTTAGGTGATAAGTTTGATTACGAAAGAGCCAAAGATATCTACGATGAATATCATATTATGGGCTTATTTAAGAACATGTTCAAGGCAGAACCCTATCGTCAAAAAGCAAATGACGTTGGCATTGCCTACAAAACGACCTCGGAACTATTGCACGAAATGAGATTTGATCAAGCTGCCTTCGAGCGTTTGCAACTGCCCGACGGTATCAATGGTGGCGTCTTCAAAGGAGAAAAAAGTAAACCCGTTTATGTGCTTTGGGCAGAAACCAAAACCGATAAATCAGAATCCTCGCTCAGGGTGCTCAATTTTAAGGATTTAACGGGCATCAATAAATTGGTGAGGAAAAACTGGGATTATTCTTTCTCTCAAGATTCTACTACGATAGATGCACGCTACGTTTCCCTCACAGGCGAGCCTGCCTTTTTTACAGAATTGGGTGGGCTAGGAGATGACGGTCCAGATATTGATCCGCGCGATCCTGATAATCCTTATATCATCGAAGTCTATCCAAATCCGTTCTTAGTGGAATTGAATGTTTCTTTTCGTCTAGCCATTGCCGATCAAGTGACCATGAACATTGTCGATCACATTGGTCGCCCGATCAAGACTTTGCTGAGTGAAGAAAAATTAGAAGCAGGCAATTACACTTGGCGACTGAACGGCGATCTTTTTCGCCCTGGTATTTACTTTTTAAAATACAGCACTAGTCGAACGACACAGACAAAAAAAGTGCTTTTGATTAGGACAAAAGGCTAGTACGACGGGTGCATCAGCCTCACGCCTAAGGCGGACACAGTAAGGCAGACAAGTTCTAAGGCAACCTAGATTTACTAAATTCTAAAAATTTAGCAAATCACCATACTTGATTTGACAAATCTTGAAGATTTAGTAAATCTATCCTATCAAATAAGGATACAAAAAATGTAAATCTATCAGGCGAAAACGTTAGCATTTTTCGAACAACCACTCTGCATACCTAATCCCTATGGAGAACAAGCAAATGTTGACTTTGGCTCAAAAATGCTCTAAATGTCCACTAGGGCTATCTTCTAAAGTTGTAATACTGGTTAAGCGTAGGACCTAAAAGTCATGCTCTTAACTCCTGAAAGTTAAGAACCCCACTTCGAGGGGAAATCCTTAATCCATAGTTCATCAGTCAAAGGCAGACAAGTTTCTAACCTTAAAAGGGAAGCTCCCAATGGTCTAAACCAACTGATTGTCAGCATTATATCTCAATTTGTAGTTTGCGAGTCTGACCTCTCGTTTCTACTGCCTGTCCCCTAGCTTGTTTGAATCCTAATGCACCAATTGTTTTGGGTCTTCAGTTATTCAAGTGGGAAATGAAAAAACAATAACCTCCGATTCTTGGAACTGATCTTTGGCTCCCATTTTGAACTTAAAAAACCTTATGTCCGTCTTAGGCGGATTGCGCTTTTTGAAGAACAAAATGGAAACAAAATCTCTAGCGCTAGAATCTGAATTTATTATTTCATCATTCCTAAGCTCGACTTTAGCCTTTTGCTATTAGCTGTTGGCTTGTATCATAAGTACCTACAAGTCAGTACGATAAATTTACTTACACTCGCACTTTTTTGCTGAGTGTAAATAAATATAATCACTGTAAGCTAAACGCTATCGGCTAATAGCCAACTGCTAATGGCTAAAGTCGAGCTAAGGGGTTTGTGGAGAGAGAAAATTACGTAGTTTTATCTCTCCACAAAATTACCAAAAGAGCAATTGTTTTTAAGTTAATTTTCTTCTACTTTTGCAACTAGATAATGGCTGAAAAATAAATTTACACGCTCCCTTTTTCGAAAACGACACAAAAAAAATGATAAACAAATGAAAAGCAAAACGATACACACGCAAAGATACCGTCGCCTAAAAAGCAAATACCAAGCCTTCAAAAAACGCCTCGACCGCTACTACAAAAATGGCAACTTCTTCCGCTTCTCGCTACACAAACAACAGCAACTCCTCCAACGACTGCAACGCTACTTGCAAGCCTTACAACGCCTAGCTGCTCCTGCTGCTTTGTTCAGTGCGAGTCTATTGTGTAGCCCAACACTCGAAGCCCAGACTTTTACGGAGGTGACGGATACGAATAGTCCGTTTATTTTTATTGAAGGTATAGATACGGATGCGCCTTTGGGGTTAAGTGCAGTCAGACCTGGAAATGCTGGTTATACAGTTCCTTCGCTAGTTGATATAGATAATGATGGGGATTTAGATGCTTTTATTTCCAATGGGTCTATTAGCTATTTTGAAAATACAAGTACAGATAGCTCAATTCCTGCCTTCTCATTGATTAGCACGGAAAATCCATTTGGTTTAGAAAGAGTAGGACAAGGTGCTGTACCTATATTTGTGGATATAGATAGTGATGGTGATCTAGATGTTTTTGTAGGTGAAAATTACGGAGATATAAACTTTTTTGAAAATACAAGTACGGATAGCTCTGTTCCCGCTTTCTCACTCTCATCTAGTACCAGCCCTTTTGGCTTGAGTGGTGATTTTGAACAATCTGCACCTTCATTTATAGATATAGATAATGATGGAGATGTAGATGCTTTTATTGGAGAGCAAGATGGAGAAATTATTTTTTTTGAAAATACAAGTAGTGATATTTCTATTCCTGCCTTCACGTTTTCTGCTAGTAACAACCCGTTTGGACTACTATCTTCTCTTACCTTTAATAAAAGAAGGAGCTTAGTTGGTTTTTCAGATATAGATGACGATGGAGATGTAGATGCTTTTGTTCGGGTTAATGATGTAGATGCCAGAATCCGAAAAATAATATTCTATGAAAATACAAGTATAAATAGTTCGATTCCTGCTTTTTCTTATTTTTCTGATACAACTCCATTTGGTCTAAATACTTCTTCTCCTTTTTCACCTCCAAATCTAGTAGATATAGATAATGACGGAGACCTAGATGCTTTTATTGGAGATACTTATGGTGTGACGAACTACCTAAAAAACATTGGCACAAAGTCCTCTCCACAATTCCAAGTTCCTTTTGTTGATGTGGGACGACACTCTGCACCAGCACTAATAGATATAGACTCAGATGGAGATTTAGATTTATTTTCTGGAAAGTATTCTGGATTTGTTTTCTATGAAAATGTAGGAAATTCAGTTGCTCCAGTCTTTCAATTGTCAGAAAGCTCAACACCTTTCGGTTTAAATAGTACAAGTAAGTATTCAACTCCTTGTTTTGTTGATATAGATAAAGATAATGATGCAGATATATTCTTCGGTGAAAATGGAGGAGGCTTTACTTTTCACAGAAATACAAGTACAGATGTTGCTATTCCTGCTTATCTTCAGGAAGGAAGCAATCCGTTCGGCTTAACAAGAAGAGGTTTTTACTCTGCACCTGAATTTGAAGATATAGATGGTGATGGAGATATAGACATGTTCAGCGGAGTCCCTTTCCTCAATGAACCTGATACCTATTTTTTCGAGAATACCAGCACAGATAGTTCTATTCCAGTTTTTGAAGAAAAAGGTGGATTAACACCTTTTGGATTGGAAGGTATTGTTTACTTAGATTTTGTAGATATAGACGGGGACGGTGATTCAGACGCTTTCAATGGAGATTTTGGAAGCATTAGCTTTTCTGAAAATATTGGGAGCTCTACTAATCCTTCTTTTGTAAAGTCTTCTGAAACAGCACCATTTGGATTACCTGATGTAGGCGATAACATACACCCAGTTATTGTTGACTTAGACAATGATGGCTTCTACGAGGCAATAATTGGAGAAGTAGACGGCAACCTCAACTACTTCGAAAGCGACATCTCCACATCCTTCCCCAAACTAGAAATCACCGATATAAACACCCTAAAAACGGAATTTTGCTTGAATGAAACGGAGACTTTCGCTGAAGTGCGTTTGGGCAATAGAGGCTGCGACCGCAATGGCAATGCGATTTATACAGCTTCGGTCACACCTGCTGGACAAGGTGTGAGTGCATCAGTAGTCGGAACAGGAGCGAGCGATTGTAGTTTTATCATCGAATTGACAGCTTTAGAAACGGCAGTGGCTGCTAATTATTCCATCAATTTGACCGTAGAAGATGCAGATGGTGTCAATAATACTTCTTCTACGCCTGAAATCAGCAATACAGGAACAGTGCTGTTCTTTAATTTGGGCATCGTAGAAGTTTTAAACTCCGAGCAAGTGGAAGTAGAACCCATTGCTGGCATGACGATAGACAATGGAACAAGCGAGGACATCATGGTCAATATTAACAATACCAAGTCAACAACCACTTACGAATGGATCGTCGCAGGCGTAAGTTTACCCATTTTAACAGGTGATGATGTAGATACAGGTGCAGCCATTCCGATAGACTTGGGCGATGGGAATATCATCAACGTAAGTGCCAGTACAGAAAGTGTAGTTGGAGATTTCACGCAATCTATTCTGAGCATTGATAATCCAGCAGGCGGTGCCGCCCAAGATTTTGAAGTGAGTCTGACCGCCACTCAAGAATGCGGACCAGATACACAAAGTGCGATCTTCACTTCTGGCGATTTCGATTGTAGCGATGCTGACCTCATTCTAGGCAGTCGCATTCTCCCAACCGATAATTACGAAGCCTTTAGCAGCATCACCTCCGAAAGCATCATAGTTCCAAGTAGCGGCGTCGCCTTCCGAGCAGGTACAATGATTGAATTGAAACCCAATTTCCACGCTCAAAGTGGTGCTACTTTCACCGCTGAGATTGAAGATTGTACCACAGAAACGAATGAAGCATTGGAAGAACGCCACAGCATCATCACGCCTTCGATTAGTAGTTTACAAATTGCGCCTAATCCAACCAACGGCACGAGTCAACTACAATTTCAATTAGCAAAAGCCCATCCCGTAGTAGTAGAAATTTACGATGCCAGAGGAACTTTGACCACAACAGTTCTAAATGAACAACTGGAAAAAGGTATCCACCAAATAGCCTTACCCACAGCCGATTTTAGCAACGGCATGTATTTTGTCATTGTGCGTACGCAAGATGGAAATATGGTGGAAAAGTTGATGGTTTTGGGGGAGTGATGAGTTGATTTTTCAATTCAAAAATAGGGCTGAACGAAGTCTCAATTTTGTTAATACTTTACTTGGAAACACCTTGAGTCAAGGTAAGAAAATTGAACATACTTGTTGCGCGATCTCAGGAGACCTTCTCAGATTTGTTTTAAGTATTGCTTGAAACTTCGTAAACGCCTATTATACAAACAGTTCAAAACACTTTACTTTGCACTTTTTATAATTTTACTGTTCAGCCAAACGGGAAAATCTAAGTAAGTAAAAGAGCGACGCAAATAGGGGCTTTTTTGAAGTTGCAAACAGCGGTGGTATGCCGTTTTTAGGATTTGCTGCTCGTCTTGCTGCTTATTGGAAATTAAACGCCGAAGGAGCTGAATGATAAGCTGTTGCAATGCGTCCGTCCGAGTAGCTTTTTTCAAAAATCGCTCACTATTGGTTAAGCGATAGTCCACTAGATCGTAATTTTTTAGATCGTAGTGAATCAATAGAAAAAGCAATTGACTGTACGCTTGCAAGTCTTCGCGCAAATGCACCGACTCGTAGTTCAAAATAAAAATGAGGTGGTCTAGGGCTTGATTAGGTTGTTTGGCGCAAAAATAAAGCCACGCCAATTTATAGCGCAAAATCATGATTTTATGCGGATCAATGTAACGTTTATAAAACTCCGATTGTGCTAGTATTTCATCCGCATATTGTACTCCCATTGCTATTTTGCCGCTCCAAAACACGTAATTCAGCCGTCCGTAACTTTGGTATAAAAAAGCCAAGACTGCTGCGTTGATGCTCCAAGTATCCTTAAACTGATCTATGGTAGCTTGCAGAATAGCCAAAGCTTCACACAAGCTATTTTCCTTGCTGGTGTACCAACTCGAGGTAATCCAATAATGCAAAGCGCGCAGATACAGGATAGTGTCTTTTGCGATCATGCTCGGCTGGCTTTGAAAAAGCATCACCCATTTGCGGGCATAATAATGCACATTTTCAAAATCTAGCAAGATGTGATGGTACCAAACCTGCGCGAAGTAGAAGTAATTCTTTTCAAAAAAAGTCAATTCATCGAAGTGAAAATCAGGGAGATAATCATCGAACAA
>JBCCRX010000201.1:0-12015 GCA_039201015.1 Bacteroidota bacterium
CCAATAGTAAAATTGGCCATCGATGGAATCGGGTAGGGGATTCGATGTTACAAAGGTGAGCAGGGTATCGATTTCCAGACAGGCCAAGACATCCTCTTTTTGGAAAACAATAGACATGAAAAACTATATATTTCCTTTTTTATTTGCGCTAATCGGCTTTTTGCAAATCAAAGCACAAAGCGATACCACGATCTATGACATTGTAGAGCAAATGCCTAGATTTCCAATGTGTGAAGCACTGGATACGACAATTGCTGCCAAACAAGCCTGCTCTCAACAAGCTCTTTTGGCGGTTATTTATCAAAATGTACAATATCCAATGCAAGCGAGAATAGACGGTATCGAAGGCAGTGTGGTGGTTTCGTTCGTTGTAGAACCAGATAGTACAGTCAGTAATGCCACTATTTTAAGAGATATTGGTGGTGGCTGTGGAATGGCAGTGCTGAGTGTAGTGAACGCTTTTAATGATGCAGGCATTCGTTGGATTCCAGCACAGAAAGCAGGAACAGATGTTCGTGCCAAAATGACCGTACCAATTAAATTTCGTTTGGAAGAAGCACCACCTTATGTCTTCATCGAAGGAGATACAGTTTATATGCGATTGGATAGTTTAGCTCAATTTGCGGGAGGAGATACAGCACTCGATCAGTACATTGCTGAGAAGCTAAATTATCCAGAAATTTACAAAGATACTTGTCTGATCGGTTATGTAGATGTGCAATTGTTGATAGAACCAGACGGCATTGTGAAAACTACTTCTATGTCTGATTATTCAGAATTGGGACTGGATTTTCAGTTGGAGATCGTGAACTTAACGACTTCTATGTTTGGAAAATGGGAAGCCGCCAAGTATCAAGGCAGGAAAGTGCCCAGTACAGTCGATTTGCGTTTAGGCTTTGTTCCACCTAATAAGGAAGCTTGCAAGGCAGAAATTTCCGTTTTTGAGCAAGCCAGTACCTTAGCCGCCGAAGGCATGCAACTCTACAATTCGGGGGAGCAAGAAGCGGGACTGGCTAAACTAACGGAAGCGATTGCCATTGACTCCAATAATGCAGAATATCTGACTTTTCGAGGACAAGCCCATGTAGATGCTGAACGCTATCGAGAAGCCTGTATCGACCTCTTGGAAGCCAGAAGAATACTAGGCACCGCTTCTTTCGATCAACTCTTGATGATTATTTGTAGAATGGAAGAAGGGGAACAGGAAGAGTAGTTTTCCATCAAAAAGCTCGCAGATTTTGTTCAATCTACGAGCTTTTATATGTCGAAAGTAACTTCTAGCAGTTGCATCAAAAAGCCTATTGATTTTCTTGCACTTTTGCTTTCTGTACTTTCTTGGAAACGGCTTGTTTTTTAATTTTTCCTCTCATACTATTGTCTTTCGGTAGTAGTGCCATCCACTCTTTGATAGACTCCTCGTTATTGCGGATATAAGGCTCGTAGTCTGCTTGTTCTGCTAGCGATTTAGAAGTTTTCGCAGCGGCAATAGCATCTTCGTAGCGTCCCATATCTGCTAGAATTAGGGCTTCGCGGCGCACCATCCAAAATTTCTCATCCGTTGCATTGGCTTTTTTAATCCAAACCAGTGCTTGTGCCAAATCTTTATCTGCATCATGGTAGTAGGAAGCTGCTTGGTAGTAGTCACTTTGAGAAGGACCATTCATGACCGCAGTGATACTCTTCATTACGGCAGCATCCGTGCCTAAAGTGATGGGAATACTCACCACAAAGTCATCCCAAATCAAATCAATGCTAGCAGATTCGTTGCGTAAATTATTGATATCAATAGTGAACGTCTCTACTTGACGACCCGATTTCTGTACCATTACTTTGGTTTCCAATGCAGGCGTTTTGTCCGTATAGCTCGTCCAGCTACCTTTGTCATAAGGGAACAACATCACTGTCCACTCCTTCATACCTGGTTTGGTCAAAATGGCATAAGCACCTCCTTTTAGGTTTTCGCCATTGATTTTTAAATCTTCGCTGAAAGTAATTTTAGTGGCAACATTTGCACCTGTTCGCCAAGGTGCATCGTATTTTTCCATTGATTTTTGATCAGCCGTACCGAATGCAACGCGCTCTTTCAAGCTAGGTCGAGAGTACTCTACAGTAATAGTTGCTAAGCCTACGGTTTGCTCTAACTTAGAAGAAGGACTCGGTGGAGGCGTCTGGATTTGTGCACTCATAGTGAAAGCGAATGCTAGGGTCAAAGCTAAAATTGTAATTTTTCTCATTAAAAAAGGTTTTGTTCTTGATAAAATATTAAGAGCTTGTTGGGAAATTTAATTTTTTGAATTTCAATAATGGACAAAATTTAAAGTAGTGTTGTATTTGTGCTTACTGATTTCCAATGATTTTTGAACCTGCCGTCAGCTTAAAGATCTCACTTAGCTCGCTAAACTCGATTTTGAACCCTGAGGCAGACCTGTCCGCCTCACCGTGTCCGCCTCAGGCATGAGGCGTGAACCATAAATCATTGAAAACCAGTTCGCAAAAATTCCCCAACAAGCTCTAAGGAATATGGATGAAATAAAGTTTCTGAAAAAACTGCACAAAGGTAAGGTATTGTTAGTGCTTTTTATTGTACATGACTCGAATTAACAGCTATTTGACTTGCTCCCAAATCTCTATTGCATTTTCTTTTCTTAAGTAAAAATGTCCTTTTTTATCGATCACTACTTGATGAATAGCTGCTGCTGTTTTCCAACTAGCGAGCGTTTGCTCTAACTTAGATTGTAAGCCCCAAGTTTTTAATTTTGCATTTGCGTAATAGATAATGTGCTGATCGAAAAGTTGAAAATACGATACCTCCCAAAGGGGAAGAGAATATAGATATTGTCCGAAGAGATCGAATACAAAGATGCCTTGTTCAGGATCATTAGCAAATAGTCGATTATCACGCTCCATCAGTACGGTAGGATGAATGCTTTTTCCGATGCCCAAATTGGTATCACTGCTTTCAAAAATCACACGTCCTCGTCGATCTATTTTTTTGAACTTAAAATCTGTTTCATCGTATAGCCAAATTTTTTGATTATTGGAGAGTGCGATGCTACTGACTTGCGAAAAACCCAATTCAAAAAGTGAGATGACTTGCAGTTCAGTTAGATTCCGATCTAATAACACAACTGTCTGAAAATCAATGTAATACAAAGCAATATTTAAGGGGTCTGTAACATCTACAAAAGAAGGTGTGCCTAGTAAACTATTGGAGTACTCAAAAATTTGTTCGCCTTTTGCATCGAATTTGATCAGACTTTGATCAGCTTGCAATACATACAATTGTTGCAGTTGATCTATTTGAATAAAGGTACTTTTTACTGGAATTTCTCTAACATACTGTAAGCTGTCTTGTCCGTGTAAAGTATTGTTTATCAGGAAACAAAGAGATAGAATAGTCCAAATATACCTATTCAAGTGAATTTTGTTCTTCATTAAGCGTAAAACGTTTCCTGATACTCAAAAGTGTGGCTTGCTCCTGAAAAAATTTGCATGAATTAGAGTGGCTTCGACTTGCCCGCCTTACCGTGTCCGCCTTAGGCCTAAGGCGTGAGGCTGGCAGCCACTCTAATTCAAAACACGCCAATCTCAGAGATCAGCGAATAACATAGACTAAGGTACTACTTGCGTAACATGAGTTAATAAGAAACTTCGCTCAGTAGATTCAAATCACTGCCGTCTATCTTGTACTGTTGTAAACCATTAGTGCCTGCGATTAGGATGAGGTCATTTCTATTAGGATGTCGGATAATGTCATAAGCTTCCACTTCACCATCTGCTTTTTCCAATTTGGGATGTTCGCGCTCGCTAGCATCAAATATTTTCAGCCCATTCTCACCTTCCCCTACGTATAAGTAATCCTCAATTAGCGTCATACCAAAAGGACTTGCCATTTCAATTTCACGAATTTCTACGGGTGTACTAATATTTGATACATCCAACACAACCAGTGCATTGATATCGCCAGGACAATTTCCAAAATCACCTGTTCTAAGCGTCAGATAAGCAATATCGCCTACTGGATAAACGGGATCGCAAGAAGTGGCGTGAAAGAAGCTGGAGACGAGATTTGGATTGGCTGGACTTGCTATATCAAAAACCAACATAGAGTTGCGCGTACCGACAAAGAGATGACTGCCATCGGGATAGATCGTTTCCATATCTCGACCTACCTGCTCGGAAGATAATAGTTCAAAACTACCTTGATCGCTGAAAGTAGTCAGTTTACTTCTACTGATAAGATAAACGTGGTCTTCCGCAAAAGCAATCCGATTCACGGTCCCAATAGCATTGCTGCTGCTTCCCGCAAAAGAGGCGGGCACTGCCGAAGGTGGAATAATACGCTGGGTATAATCGTAAAAATAATAATTCTGATCACCCCATATCTTCTGAGCAATCGGGTGATCTACACTCACCTTTTCCGTCACTATTTCAAAATCGAATCCAATCAGGGTTTCATCTCTATCGTTTTTCAAAACTTCTCCCAAAGCCGCCTCAATTCGTGTATCTAATTGAGGCTGATTGATATTAGACAAGTCAATTTTTAGCATATCGTAATAGCTTTCTGCGTACAAAATACTGCCTTGCACATAGAACTCTCTATTGCCTGGAATATTCAAAAAACTACTGCTGATTGGGTTTTCGGGATCGCTATTATCCATCACGTGTATGCCCCTTCCTTCTTCTCCAATTAATAAGAAATCTTCTGCAACGAAAATCTTTCCTGGATTCTCAATTTCCATCGTTTCACCAATCAATGGTGTGTTGCGAACACTTTCTAAGTCGCCATAAATTGCCGTTGCTTTGGTGTAAGTAACTTCCATTGTGCCTAAATCTTTGGAGCAAGATTGCAGCAAGATACCTGCTAAGAGAAGATAGAAAAAGTACTTTTTCATAACTAGATATATTTATGTGTGAAGAAAATTTTTGCGACTTTAGTACATTGTAAACTAAGTTTCTTTGCATTTTAGATGGGGGAGTTTGAGGGAGAAAAAAGGGTTTTTCTAAAACCCTTTTTTTCTCCTTCACCCCTTGTTCGCCGCCGTCGAAGACGGCGGCAGATAGATTTTTTGAAGCTCAAAAATCTACGATTTTCTTGCTTCTCAAAATTAAAATAAACTTCGTTTACAGTATATTTAGTCTGAGTATAAATGTGAATCCAATCAATTCGAATTACATAAAGGACTGTCGCGCTAACGGATGAGTTGGTTTTATGTTATTGATTTTAACACTTCTTCTTGCTTTTTTTGTCCATTATTTTTATGCTCTCTTAAACAACCCTCTACTCAATATTTCGTTAAAGTGGAAAGCACACGGAACTTCTCAGCTAAAATTCTGATCGTTTTCTCACACAAAAAAACGAGTTTGATAAATCTCAAAATCAGTCTAAATAAGCAATTACCCAAGAGCTGCTTAAGTACAAGGGAATGAAATATCTGAAAATAAAACTAATCCTCCTTTTAGTATTGATGGAGGGAATAGTCGCTGCTCAAGGTCTAATGATGAGGATCGCGAACAAACACATGCGCCAAATGCGCTACGATGATGCCATAGAGATATACGAAAAAGTACTAGAAAAAAATAGCAATAATGGCGTCGCAATAGCAAATCTAGCGGAGGCGTATCGCAAGACGAATAACTTTCAAAAAGCAGAAATTCACTACCAAAAATTAATGTTTCTGCCAGAGGTTCGCTCGGTTGATCGATTGTACTATGCACAAGTACTTCAAAAAAATGCGAAATGCCATATTGCCAAAAGATGGTACAAAAAATACATGCTAGATGTACCAGATGATATTCGTGGGCAATTGTTGGCTCGCACTTGTGACTATCAACAAGAATTGCTGAACAAGAACAAAGGCGTTTACGAAGTACATTGTCTATGGTTTAATTCTATCAGCGACGATTTTAGCCCTGTATTTTTTTCAGATGGCTTGGTTTTTACATCCGATCGTGAACATGAAGGTCAGATTGCCAAACGCTCCGTTGCTGAAAATAATCGCCCTTTCTTAAATCTCTACCGTTCGCGGATGGCACCTTCTGATAATGATATTTCCACAACCTGTAATTATGTTCACACCGAACCTGTTCTAGTAGAAAGTCCTATTAACTCCAAATTCCATGAAGGTTCTAGCGTTTTCACCGCCGATGAACAAGAGATGTTCATTACGAAGAGTGGTGTTGTAGAGGAGGGATTTATGCCTAAGGGATCTAGCCATTTACAACTATTCTACTCTAGAAAAATGAGAGGTAGATGGACAATACCAGAACCCTTGTCCTTTAACGGTGCGCAGTATTCGATTGCACATCCAGCGTTGTCGGCAGATGGCAAGTATTTATACTTTTCTTCGAATATGCCTGGCGGCTACGGCGGTATGGATTTGTATCGAGTAGAGCGCATTGAAAATCGTTGGGGCGACCTCATCAATCTTGGGCCGCAAGTCAACACCGAAGGCAATGAAGTTTTTCCGACTTGTGATAGAACAGGACGTATTTACTTTTCTTCTGACAGCCAGATTGGTTTGGGGGGTTTGGATATTTACTTTTCAGAAGAACTAGAAAAAGACGAGTGGAGTGTACCCGAAAATCTAGGACATCCCATCAACAGCATAGGAGATGATTTTGGTATCATATTCAATAATGAGGGGACTTGTGGCTATTTCACTTCCAACAGGAAAAGTGGAAAAGGAGGCGATGATATTTATAGCTTTGTGAAGCGAACGGCAAGTGTACAAGTTTTGGTGTATGATGCCAGAACGGGTGTTCCTATTAATGCGAGCATAGTAGAAGATACTTGTACCCAACAGAAATTCAGAACCAATGCCAATGGTAAAATCGTTTTTGATATGCCACTCAATCGCTGCTGTACATTCAAAGCTTCTATGCCCAACTATCACAGCAATGTGGCGGAAGGCTGTACAAATGCACTCACCCCTGGCGAGGAAGTTTTTGTAGAAATTCCTTTGAAAGAAAAATTAATATTTAATCTAACGGGTATTGTCTTCGATCAATATACGGGCTTACCGATCAATAATTCCACCGTCTATTTGCTCAGCGAATGTGGTGTCGGACAAACGCGTCCACTCGTAACGGATGCTTCTGGGCGTTTCACGTTTTCCTTAAAAGAGCAATGCTGCTACGCCATTCAAGCCACCCACGAAGACTATTACGGCAAAATACTAAAAGGCTATTGCACGCGCTCGGAACAATCCAAAGATTTTATCACCAAATTGTACCTAGAAGCAAGGCAGTAAAAGCCAATAAGTTCTCAATCCTCTCACCCTCTCAATCCTCTCAATCCTCTCCTTCCTCTCTCGAAAAAATCTCCGCCATCATACAGCGTGCACTACCCCCTCCAAACTGTTCAATGGTATAAAGTGGACTATATAAAATATTGGTGTATCGCGCTATTTGAGCTTTCTGGACATCGTCAAGCGAACGATAGGCTTGCTCCGACATCACCAAGAAAGTATCGCCTTCCCGATTACGAACTTGTAGCATATTGCCTGCAAAGGCACTGACTTGTTCTAGACTGATCTCAATGATTTCTTTCTGGCTTGCTGCAAACTTTTGTTCCAAAATGCGACGATCTTCCTCATTCTCAACGGATTCCATACAGATCACAACAAAATCTTCACCTAAAGCCATCATTACATTTGTGTGGTAAATGTCTTGTCCTGCTGCATCCGTAGCAGTGAATAGGACTTTCTCGTAATTCATGTGCTCACAAAAATAATCAATCACTTGCTCGCTCGTTCGGACGCTTCGACAAGCATAGGCAATGTGATTGGGGCGATCCAGAATCAAACTGCCCGTTCCTTCCAGAAAAAGCTGCTTACGCTCGCGCTCTTCCAAATGAATACGACGATGATGCTGAAATTCGTCCGCAATTGCCGTGAGTATTTCTTCCCTACGTTCCAATCTCCTCATAGGTGCAAAAACGGGATAAGTAATAATCATACCGTTTTCGTGGGTCGAAAACCAATTGTTTGGAAAAACCGCATCGTATTTTATGGGTTGTTCGCTGTCTTGCACTACGATCGCTCTGATTTTTGCCTCTCGCAATTTTTGTACGAATTGATCAAATTCTTGTACCGCTAAAATTTGAATCTCTGCCGCACTCAATTGCGTTTCTGCGCTCTGGAAAGCATTGTTTTCAGCAGTCTGTGGATTAAAACCAAAATGGGCAGGGCGCACCATTAAAACAGTATCTGTAATTTGTCTTTTTTTCACCTTGTTCATCTTTTTGCAAATGAAAAGAAATATGGAGAGATAAAAAAGGGAAACAAAGAAAAAGCTACATTTGCTTGAAATAGGAGCAATACATGAATATCTTACAGGCCCTCGCCCAACGCTATTTTCAACTTTTCCAGCAGTCTTACATCGTCGTGAAAGCACCAGGACGATTGAATATCATTGGCGAACATACCGACTATAATGAAGGTTGGGTGCTGCCTGCTGCTATCAATAGACACATCTATTTTGTGTTGGGAAAACAGACAGATACACAGCAAATAGAAATATATGCTCCTTCTTTTGAGGAAACGGCTCGCTTCCGTATTGATGCAGAGGAATTTGAAGACATACCTGACTGGGCAAAATATTTGCAAGCAGCCACCATGGAAATGCGCGCGCGTGGCTATGAAATACAGGGCATCAATGGTACTTTGGACGGTAATATTCCATTAGGCGCAGGGCTTTCTTCTTCGGCGGCACTTTGCTGTGGATTTATTTTTGGATTGGCTCATTTGAATGATCTTGAATTGACGAAACTGGAAATGGCACGAATCGCACAGGCGACCGAACATCGAGTAGGACTCAATTGCGGCATCATGGATCAATTTTCTGTTTTACATGGCAAAAAAGATCAAGTCATGGGCTTGGATTGTCGCTCTATGGAAGTGAATTATTCTCCGTTGCCGCTAAAAGAATACCGCTTGATCGTTTTCAATTCCAATGTCAAGCATGAACTGGCGGCTGGTTCTGCTTATAATGATCGTCGAGCTGCTTGTGAGCGCGTCGTACAAGTAATAAAAAAGCAACATCAGCGAGTGAAAAGTTTACGAGATATTGATGCTGATATGCTTAATAATTTTCAATCCAAACTAGATGCAACGGACTACAAAAGAGCAAAATACGTATTGGAGGAGAATCAGCGCGTATTGGATACTATGATTGCTTTAGAACAAGGTGATTGGGCTAAAATCGGCGCAAATTTATACGCTTCCCACACTGGTATGCAGCATGAATACGACATCACAATCCCTGAAATTGACTTGCTAGTTGATCTCACCAGAGCCCTAGATGCAGTGCTAGGAAGTCGTATGACGGGCGGTGGTTTTGGCGGCTGTACGATTGCTTTTATTCAGAAAGGTCAAACGCAAGCAGTCATTGAAAAAATCAGTGCACAATATCTAAAAGAAACAGGAAAAGAAACGACCACTTATGAAATAGAAGTGGATGATGGGGTGGGTTTGGTATATAATTGAGTATTTTGACAGCAGTGCAAAGCCGTAAATCAACCACTTTCTAAATTACACAAGGATGTCCAAATATATCTACTCGTTTTTAGTATTTGCTCTATCATCTAGCCTATTGGCGTGCAATGCTTACAAAGTCAGGAAAGGCTACCAAAAAGGGAAGGCGCAGCCACAACAATTTTATGAAACGGTTTCTTTTGAGACCTACAACAATTGGATGGTTCTGGAAGTACGCCTCAATGACCATGAAGAGCCATTCCGTTTTCTGTACGATACGGGCGCGCCCAATGTTGTCACACCACAAACCGTAGAAAAACTGGGATTGAAAAGCTTCGCGAAGCGGAATGTGGGCGATTCACAGGGTCGAAGCAGTAAGCTAGAATTTGTGAACCTAGATGCGGTACACATTGGTAATGTGACTTTCGAGCAGACCTCTGCCGTTGTAACGGCCTTGGATGCCGTACCAGAATTGGAATGTCCAGGCTTCGACGGTTTCATCGGAGCAAATTTGATGAAACTTGCCAAATGGGAAATTGATTACGAAGCCAAAAAGATGATTTTCACCAATGATCGAAGCAAGCTGAGTGCGCTAGAGGATGGCTTTAAAATTCCTTTCACGACCAGCCAACAATATTCTCCTTACACTAAAGTCACATTATTAGATTCCGTAGAGCAAAGATTTAAAATAGACACGGGTAAAGACGGAGATATAGATATTAGATCTGCTGCTTTTCATAGTAAATTGGATAGCTTCTTTACTTTTCCGCACTACACGATTTTTGGAAGATCGGGAGCAGGTATATACGGAGCAACCCAAGACACTTTTCATGTCGTTTATTTAGATAGTATTCGCTTGGGTGATTTGACGATTCACGATCAAGCTTTTTTGGTAGAAAAAAGAACCCCTAATTTGCTCGGTATGGGTATTCTTAAAAATTATCATCTCCTATTGGATTGGGATAAGAAAGAAGCTATTTTAGAGCCTTTTCAACCTGATTCCAACCAAAATGAAGTAAAAAAAGAGAGCTTTGGCTTTCAATTGAGTTTGAAAAATCAGCAACTAGAGGTGGTTTCGCTCGTCAGAAATTCTCCTGCGGAAGTGGCGGGCATAAAAATTGGAGACCAAATCATACAGATTGATCAAACGGCTTATCAACAACTTAGGCTACAAGATTATTGCGATTTTGGGACTGTAAGAGACCTCGAAAGGGATAGTATATCATTGAAAGTTAAAAGAGCAGATCAAATTTTTGAGCGAAAACTCTACAAAGAAGATGTTGTACAGCAACCCAAGCTAAAACAGTAAGTATTTTAGAGGAAAAATCAGCCTATTCCAAATAAATCTTTGACAGATCAGACTACAAATATTTGAAATCTGTATTTTTGCCAGAAAGTAAACTATAGATCATTCATGCTATCCATTGTCATCCCGACTTATCACAGAAATGATTTACTGGCAGATTGTCTAGATCGCATTGCGCCCGAAGTACAGCAATTGGGTGAAGCTTATGAGCTCATCGTCACAGACGACGGCAAGCAAACGACTGCGCAGGCGATGATGGCAAAAAATTATCCTTGGGCAACTTGGGTAGAAGGTCCACACGCTGGTCCCGCTTCCAATCGCAACAATGGCGCAGCGCACGCTCAGGGAACATGGATTGTTTTCTTGGATGATGATTGTTTGCCAGATGCGACTTTGCTTCGGGCGTACCAAGCCGCCATTGAAAAACACCCTACGGCTAAAGTCTTTGAAGGTAAAATTTATGCCGATCGAGAACAACGACGTTTTGATGAAGAATCACCGATTAATCTGGAGGGCGGCAAGTTGTGGTCTTGCAATTTTTGCATCAAAAAAACAGAATTTGATCGCTTGCAGGGTTTTGATGAAAGTTTTCCCTTCGCAACGATGGAGGACATCGATTTCAAAATTCGTCTGAAAGATGCGGGCAACGAAATTGTGTTTATTGAAGAAGCTGCCGTTTGTCATCCTTGGCGGAAGATAAAAGGTTGGGCGATGTACAAAAAACGCTACGCTAGCTACAAACATTTCATCAACAAATACCCTGAAAAGAAAAAAATGCACACGCCCTTTTCTAGGGTCAAAATTTTAATTGGTCGTTTTATTCAGGGATTAGGCAGCTTGGCGAAATATCGTTTTAAAGGAACAAGTAACTTTTTTTACAGGACGGCTATTGATGTGATGCTGATTTTTGTACGCTGAGTGTACTTTTTAAAACACAAAAGGTGCAACAGCCTAAGCAAGATTTTCCAAAATAAAAACTCTATTATTCATTTTTTGATAAACCACAAAACCTTATTAATTCATGGCAAAAGACAAATACCACTACTTATTCAAAGAAGCTTTAGAGAAAGAGAATATCAGCTTAGTTGTTTACGATCCATATAAAAAAGAAATCGTGTCATGGATAAAATAAAGAAGTATCAGCAGATTCTAATTGAAACTATTGAATCTTACGCGAAGCGTTGGGAGCGTCCTGACGATCCACTGCAAAATATTGTCATTGCGGACGTGGAA
>JBCCRX010000202.1:0-11979 GCA_039201015.1 Bacteroidota bacterium
ACCCAAATTTTTAGGAATTATCGCGAACTAATACAAGGCGCGAAGAGGGAAGATAGCCCGTGTTACCTGACCGATGAGCAAGGCAGTAGTAGTTTGGGAGAAAATTAAAAATGGGTAGGTTATTTTTTACATGTTCCCTTAGTATTAGAAATTGGGGTTTGGGATGATAGACAAGTCAGAGAGTAACCTCTAAGTAAGAATCAAGTCATCAATAGCTTTGTAAGCTCCTTTGGCATAAATGGCAGTGTGGAAATGGTCGAGCTGTTTGAATCGCTCTAGCAAATAGCTAAGTTCTTCGGGAGAAGAATCACCAATTAATAAAGTAGCGACTTTTTCTGCTTGTTGAGTAGCCAGTTGATAGACTTTTTTACCAGTAGCTGTCAATGTAACCCGTCTAATTCTGCGGTCATTTTCATCCAAATGTTCGCGAAGGATTTCTTTTTTGATTAGGCGTTTAAGGATTTCAAAAACAGTACTTTTTTCATTGACTAGCAGTTCTGCTAATTCATTTTTGGTAGGATTTTTTTTGTAGAATACTTCGCTCAAGATCGCATAATCTTCAAATGTGCGAATGGGTAAATCTTTAAAAGCCAATTTTGCCCACAGTTCTGAAAAATTGACCAATCGCCCAAAATAATGTCCAAAGGCCAATAGTTGATTCGTCCAATCACTTTCTGCGGCTGTCGCTTCCAATTGCTTTTTCTTTATATTCGTATTCAGCCAGATAGAAAAACTTTCAATAGAAGGCTCAGGATGAGTTTTTGAATAAGTGACCCACTTTTCTATTAACTGCTGTATCATTTCTACTTCCTTCATATTATTATTTTTTTGTATTAAATAAAAAACAAATTTGTATTAAATAATGTTTGCTGATAATAAATCATGTTACGCGCGTAAGTGGTCGGACAAAACTAAGCTACTATTAAACTCGGCAGCATTGCGCCTACAGCGCTCGCTGCCTCGTTGGTGGTCTTGGAGGGCAGACATCTTATAAAGAATTGTGAGACAATTCTTTATAACATGTCTGCCCTCCAAACCTCCTCTGTGCGCGCCGAGCCGAACTGTGTCCGCCTTACCGTGTCCGCCTTAGGCGTGAGGCGATGGCGCGCTAATGATATTTATATTACTTGTAAATTGATCGTTTGCGTAACATCAGTTAAAATACAATTCATCAGTGATACAAGATTTAGTTTGGCATATAAAGTTTTACGGTGTAAGAGGTTCGACGCCCGTCTGCGATCACGGATTCCAAAAATTTGGTGGTAATACGACTTGCATTTATACCAATTTATTGATTAATGACAGCAGCGATTTGGTAGTCATATTTGATGCGGGTACGGGCATCAGGAAATTGGGTAGAGAAATGAAATCGGGTATTTTACCTGATTCGGAATTCGTGGTGCTGGTATTTACGCATTTTCATTGGGATCATATTCAGGGCTTGCCTTTCTTCGAATCTGCCTACAACGAAAACAAAAAGCTAGCTTTCTTTTCACCGCACAGCAAATTAGACAATGATCGGCTGAAAAGAATATTTGAGATACAGACGCAGCAAATTTATTTTCCTGTGCAACTCAATAGCATGGGTGCAAAAATGCGCTTTTCCACGGAAGAAAAATATTTGTCAGATATGCCTTTCGACGAGCGAGTCAACTTCACTTATCGCATGCACCAACATCCTGGCGGCGCATTCAGTTTTCGAGTAGAAGCCGAAGGACGTTCGGTAGTGATCTGTACGGACTTGGAGCACGGCGAAGAGATAGATCAAGAAGTGGTCGAATTTTGCCGCAACGCAGACTTATTGATTCACGATGCACAATACACGGAGGAAGAATTAAAGACGCATCGAGGTTGGGGACACAGCAGCTACGAACAAGCCATAGCCTGTGCCGAGCAAGCGGGTGCGAAGCAACTGATTTTTACGCACCACGATCCCGATCACGATGATGATTTTTTGACCCATATTGAGAAAAAATACCAAGCCGTTTTCCCAAATTGTGCGCTAGCAAAGGAAGGTATGGAGATTTTTGTTTAAGTGTCTCTTTGATAAAGAATTCGGTAAGAGGTAAAAAATAAGCTTTCGATTTGCTCTCTCCATCCTTCTTATTCCTAAAGAAAAGCCTGCCCCATAAATCGAAAACTTATTTTTTAAGCGTTACTTGCCTACCACTCAATTCGCCAAGTCAAAATTGGAATCAAGCCCAACTGATTTTGGGTCAATACCTCACCTTGCACTTGATCGTAATATTGATAAGCAATATTTTGCTGATTGCTCGCATTTTGAATATCCAAAGCCAATGTGGTATTGTATTTAGCTTTGTTCCGCTTGAGATAGACGCGCAGATCGGTTTTGAAGAAATTGGGTTGATTGATGCTAAACAATTGATCTTCCACAAACTGAGTCATTCCATTGGCTTTCGATTGCTCTACATCAATTGGAATTTCTCTGAAACCGCCGAGATAAGCAATATTCACATTTGCGCCAAAGATCATTTGGCGTTCTTTTTTCTGCCATTTCCATTCTTTGCCGCCTGTGAGATTAGAAATGAAGTTACCATTCCAGCGTGTATCAAGCGTAAGATTATCCGAATTGCCAAAGACAGATTCAAAAAGCGATACATTGGTCAGTAGGTAATAATCATCCAATAAGACTTTTTGAAAATTAAATTCGACACCATAATTCGAGCCCAAACCATTGTTGTTTAGACCAATGAAAGGTCGGTCAATTTCGAGTAGATTGATCGCAGAAAAATTGGATAGACCTGAAGAAGTAGGAATATCAAATAGGTATTGCAAATAAGCCTCTGCTCCGAAAGTCGTCGTATTGTTGATCTGATATTGATAACCCAAAACAAGGTGATGCGCACGATTCATATCCAGATCAATCACATCACAATTTTGTCCTGCTGGGCAATTTGGATCGTAATAGAGTTGAGGCAATTGGATTTGGCTGTGCAATCCGTAAGAAAAACTTAATCTTTGCTTATTATTCAATTGATAGTGCAAAGCCAGACGTGGCTCTATGGCACTAGAAGCCGTGAGATCGAAATAGGAATAGCTCAATCCTAAATCAAATCCAAATCCATTTTTGAACTGATTGCTCCAATTCACGTAGGGCTGCAACAACCAACCTGATGCCTCCAAATCCAAATCCGTCAAATCCTGACTGCGATTGACGACCGCAAGGAAATGATTGGTCGCCGTAAATCCTGCCCTTAAATTGCTGCTGGCACTCAGTTGATTGGAATAATAGGAATGCAGTGAAGTCTTGCGAATATCGTTTTGGTCTTCTGAAAAGAACTGATCGCTATTGTCTAAAATGGCTTGCGAAGTTCTGCCAGATTGGAGCTGAGAATAAGCAAAACTGGTCTTCCAAATACCATTCTGTCCCACCTTTAGGCGATGCGTTCCACCCGCAATCACCGTACGAGCATCAAAAATAATATCAAAGCGATCTTTATTTTCTTCCCAAAGTGTGGAATCGCGCTCCGTAATAAAAACATTGTCGCTTTCTCCCCAAACGCCAAAAAGTGTAAAATCACCTGCTTTTTGCGTCGGAAAGGATAGATTCAAAGAAAAATCCTGAAAAGAAATGTCTTCGTCTCCTACATCTACACCCAAGTCAGAAAGCAAGCCAATCGTAGAATAGCGATAATTGGCAAGATAAGACGCTTTTGATTTCTTACTAATCGGACCTTCTGCCGCCACATCTATTCCAATCAAACCAATTTGTCCGATAAATTCGTGTTTTTCGTCATTGCCTTTTCGGAGTTTCATATCCAAAATACCGCCTAAAGCATTGTTGTATTGGGGCGCGTACGCACTGGTCAAAAAAGTAGAATAATCCAATAGTTGCGCACTCAAAATATTAACGCCGCCCGCACTCTGCGTGATGCGATCACTGAAAGTCCCTGCGTTGGGCGTATGATTGGGATTCACGATTTCTACGTCTTCCAACCGCCATTGATTGAAGTTGGGAGAATTGCCACGCACCGAAATCGCATTGGCTTGATTGTTGATGTTGGCGACGCCTGGATAGAGCGACATCATTCGAGCGGGATCGTAGAAAGTAGCTGGATAACGAAAGGTTTCTTCTATAGTAATGGTCTGCGAACTCAAAGGCTGAATCGCTGTCAAACGCGGCGATTTCACAACAATTGTATCCAAACCCGTCTGTGTACTTTGCAGCGCGACATCCAGTACAACTTCCTTCCCAGATTCTACTAAAACGGGTAAGATAATAGATTGATAACCAAGGTAGTTGACCTGTATTTGTTGCCGTCCGACCGCAACCGCTTCAATCCTAAAATTACCGTCTGCATCTGTTGTACTTGCTAAATTTGTGCCTAGCACGGCAATCGTTGCGCCGATTAAAGATTGGTTATTACTGGCATCCACAATTTTTCCCCGAACCGTCTGGGTGGGCGTTTGAGCAAGGAGGAAAAGCGGTAAAAAAATGAAAATTGAGCAAAATAAGTATCGCAACATAATGTTATGAATTTTTCGTTCGGTTCCTTTCCCAAAAAACTGAGTCAGATGATAGAGCGCAAGAAATAAAAAACTCATTTTTGTAATTGTTTAGGTAAGCTTCTATTTTATTGTCATTTTTTTACTCTTTGCTAGCGTTTTCTTATGAAACACTTGATGGTAAATTTGGACACAAGTGCACGAATGGATAAAACACGATTTCGGCATATATGAAAAAAGAAATAGGAATGAAAAACAATGGATTCATTTGCAGTCTAGTATTTTTGTGTTTGAGCATTTTTTCTCCCTTACAGGCTCAACAAGCCATGAGAGGTGATAGTGTGCAGATGATTTTGCAGCAGTTGGCAGCACTACAAGAAGATTTTGAAATTGTAGAATTTTTGCCCCTCACCGAACGCTATCATTTAGTACTAGCGCACGATGAAGTTCCCGAAAATTTATTGGAAAGCATACAAGATGCTTTTTTGTATGATGTAGAGAATTATTGCAAATATTATGGCTGGAAATATTTATTGGATTGGCGATTATTAGCTAGTAAAGCCGCACGTGAGAGCTTTTGGGGAACTTCTTATCTATCCAACAAGACGCTAAACTTCTTTGGTATCAGAGCAGACAAAAAGGAATGGGCTTGCGAGCGTTTCCAGTTTTGCGAAGGCACTATAAAAAATGACCCTGAACCCGCTGAGTTCATTGTTTTCCCAGATTTCAAATCTTCGCTTTGGATGTTTATTCATACTATTTATAATCGGCACTACTTACAGCGTCTGCCCGACCAAGGTCGCCGCGTGGCTGCTGCTATTGCTTTTGAGCGCGAAAACGGCTTGTTCTATTGGCGAAGAGTCAGCAATGGCAAATCTTTCTCCAACCAATTGGCAGGAACACCTTACCGTACTGAGGAAATCATTTACACTTGGAGCGGACATGATTTCAATAATCTATGCGTCAATTGCTCCAGGAAAACGGATCACATTTGGATAGAAAAGATAGATCGGGCGGTGATGCGGCGCGGAGGATTGAAAGAACAATGACTTTTGTTTTGTACACACCAAAAGTAGCATCACTTATTTCTCAGTAAATTCATTCGTGCATTCGTGCATTCGTGCGTTCGTGCATTCGTGCGTTCGTGCGTTCGTGCGTTCGTGCATTCGTGCATTCGTGCATTCGTGCATTCGTGCATTCGTGCGTTCGTGCATTCGCGCGTTCGTGCATTCGCGCGTTCGTGCATTCGTGCATTCGCGCATTCGTGGCTATTTACACAAGCAATCCATTTTACAAGAAAACCCTTACTCCGAACATAAGTCACATTATCACATTAGCTGCATATTTTTATCTTTGCGCTCTAAAATCAAGTAAACGTAATGAATATATCGCTGAATTGGCTGAAAGACTATCTTCAAATTGATTTGGAAGCAGAAAAAGTAGGAGAAGTATTGACGGAAATTGGCTTGGAAGTCGAAGGTTTGGAGAAAGTCGAGAGCATAGAAGGTGGACTAGCAGGCGTAGTGGTTGGGCATGTTGTAGAATGCGGACAACACCCCAATGCAGATAGGCTGTCTTTGACGAAAGTGGATATTGGAGTAGAGGAATTGTTACAAATTGTATGTGGCGCACCCAATGTAGCGAAAGGGCAAAAAGTACTAGTAGCTACTGTCGGCACGACTTTGCATCCTCTGAATGGGGAGCCTTTCAAAATCAAAAAAGGAAAAATTAGAGGAGCAGCTTCGGTCGGGATGATTTGTGCAGAAGACGAATTGGGCTTGGGAGAAAATCACGACGGCATTATTGTATTGGAAGAAAGTACGAAAATAGGAACACCCGCCAGCGACGTTTTTGAACTAGAAACCGATTACGTTTTTGAAATTGGTTTGACGCCCAATCGCTCGGATGCGACCAACCACATCGGAGTGGCAAAAGACTTAGGAGCGGCTTTGAAAATTAATTACGACCACAGCGGCGAAGTCAAGATGCCCGATATCAGCACCTTCAAAGTAGAAAATACAAATGCGACCGTCGAAGTGGAAGTTAGGAATACCGAGGCTTGTCCGCGCTACGCTGGGGTAAGCATCACAGGTTTGAAAATTGCCGAATCACCAGATTGGTTGAAAAATCGCTTGAAAGCCATTGGTGTTCGTCCGATTAGTAATGTGGTAGATGCGACCAATTTCATTTTGCATGAATTGGGGCAGCCGCTCCATGCCTTTGATTTAGAAAAAGTAACGGATCGAAAAATCATTGTGGAAACTTTGCCAGAAGGAAGTATTTTCAAATCACTGGATGAAGTAGATCGAAAGTTGCAAGCCAATGATTTAATGATTTGCGACGGCGCGGAAAAAGGCATGTGCATCGGTGGCGTTTTTGGTGGGATTGACTCGGGTGTAACGGATAGTACGACTTCCATTTTTCTAGAATCGGCGCATTTCAATCCAAAATACATTCGTCGTTCGAGCATGCACCACAACCTCAGGACAGATGCCGCCAAGGTCTTTGAGAAAGGCAGCGATCCCAATATCTGTGTGTATGCCCTGAAACGAGCAGCACTATTGATGCAAGAACTGGCAGGTGGAACGGTTGCTTCCGAAATCGTAGATGTCTATCCCGAAAAGGTCGAACCAGTAGAGATTTCCTTAACTTACGAGCAAGTCAATACCATTATTGGTGTCGAAATTCCCAAAAACAAAATCCACAGCATATTGGATGCGCTGGAAATGGAAATTACCGCTTCTGGTGAAACCAATTTTAGTGTCAAAGTCCCCACCAATAAAGCAGACGTATCGCGTCCTGCTGATGTGATAGAAGAAATTTTACGGATATATGGCTTAAATGAAGTTCCCGTTTCCAATCGTATCAATATGTCTTTGAGCTATGGCGAATCGACTAGTAAACAGGCAGTTAGAAATACGCTAGGGGACCTTTTGTCGTCGAATGGTTTTATTGAGTGCATGAATTTGTCGCTCTCCCAATCGAAATACTACCGAGAAATATTAGCTATACCGACAGAAAAACTGGCTTTCATCCACAACACCTCCAATGTGCATTTGGACATTATGCGTCCGACCATGCTGTTTTCGACTCTGGAAACAATCGTTCACAATCAGAACAGGCAGCAAATGGATTTGAAACTATTTGAATTTGGGCGAACTTATGAAAAAGATATAGAAAGACCGTTTAAGGAAGAAGAACATTTGAGTATCAGTATGACGGGTTCGCGCTGGGCCGAAAGTTGGCTGACGTCCAATCAAAAAGCAGCAGATTTTTTTAGCTTAAAAGCTTTCGTGAAAAATATTTTGCAGCGTATTGGCATTGATAGCTATCAAGAAAGTCCATTAGAAAACGAGCAGTTTGCTTATGGCGTGAAATTTCATCGCGGCAAACAAAATATTGTCCATTTTGGTAAAGTAGATGCCAAAATAGCCAAAGCAATGGGCGTGAAAACCGATGTATTCTACGCAGATTTTGTGATGAATACACTGTTCAAATCTGCGAAAAAGTCCAAAATTCAGATCGCAGAACCTGTAAAATTTCCTTCCAGTCGCAGAGATTTGGCTCTGGTAGTTGCACAATCCATTAAATTTCAAGATATTGCAATGCTGGCTCAAAAAACGGGTAAAAAGCTGTTGAAAGCTGTCAATTTATTTGATGTTTACGAAGATGCAGAGCGATTGGGAAAAGGCAAAAAATCTTATGCCATTAGTCTTCAGTTTGAAGATGCGACCAAGACTTTAAAGGATAAGGAAATCGATAAAATAGTGAATAAATTGATTCAGCAATACGAGCAGCAACTTGGCGCAGTCATTCGACGGTAAATGAAATTGGTGAATTGTTTAAGTACTTGCACCTATTTGTTTAAGCTGTTTATTTGTGTAAATTGTTTATAATAAGCACTTTACACAGGTTCATTGCCTAAATAATTAGGTAGAATTTATTCTATTGAACCTCAATTTACAGATTGCGAGCCTGATTGCTCGCTTCTGACCTCCGACTTCTAGCCAAATAGTATTTCATAAAATCACCCTAGTAAATGGAACTATTCGACCAAATAGGAAATATAGAACTCAAAACGCGGCAATTAGTCAAACGGCTAGAGCGTTTTAGTTCCAATAATAAAGATTTGTTGGAAGAAAACAAGGCTTTGAAAGAAAAGCTTCATCTTCAACAAAGCAATCATACTATTTTTAAAGAAAAAATATTGAATATAAAGGAAAGCTTAGAGAAAGTAGAAGAAGGAAATGCCACTAAATTAGCGCATTATTTGAGAGAAATAGAGCAATGTGTAGCGTGGATGCAGCAGCAATGATTGGCAGTTAGCAGTTAAATAGAAAGTGCAAAAGAGAAAAAAGGATTTTATCATTCAAATTTATTTTAAGCTGATAAACAAGCCAACAGCCAATGGCTGAGAGCCAACAGCTAATTGTAATGTCAAATCAAGTTACTAAACAAATAACTGTCCTAATTGCAGGACGACCTTACCCCTTAAAGGTGAAAGCGAGTGATGAAGCAACGATTCGGAAAATGGTGAAAAACATTAACGAACAGTTGAATGAATTTCAACTCAATTACACCAATAAGGACAAGCAAGATTGTTTGGCACTCACAGTGCTGACTTATGCCGTTGATTTGCATAGAATCCGCCAATCGCTCAATACCACGCAAGATCCGCAGATCGTGGAACAACTTTCCCGTTTAGATGCCCTCCTTGATAAAGCTTTGCAGGTTTAATAGCTTGTTGGCATCTAGCTTCATAGCTTTCCTGTATATCAGTTGTAGTGTTTTTTGGTAAGACAGTAAGTCAGATTTGCTGAATTTAGTAAATCTCACAGGTCTAAACACTACTTAAAATCTAGAACCATGGAAGGAATCATAGCCATAATTGGCGGACTTATAGTAGGAGCAGCAGCAGGCTTTTTCCTAGTGCGTACTTTGGTGACCAAACAGCAGCAAGAAAAAACAGATGCTATCAATAAACAAGCAGAAGACTTATTGAAAGATGCCCAACAAAAGGCAGAGCGCATTGCTACCGAAGCGAAGCACAAGGCGGAACAATTCAAAATTAAGGCGGAGCAGAAAAATGAAAGCATCAAGCAGAAAAAGATACAAGAGGCAAAAGATAAGTTCAGCCGTTTGAAATCTGAGTTTGAGCAGCGCAAATCTAAACAACTTCTCGAACTCAAAGACCGAGAAGTAGAAGTCAGAAATATCGAAAAGGAAGTTGATCTGCGTAGAGAAAAGCTAGAAGAAAAAAAAGAGAAACTAGAAAACGAAAGGGCGGATTTAGAGGGAAGGGAAATAGAAATAAAATCTCTTCGAGACAATTTGGATAAACAGTTGAAGATTGTGGCGAAGAAAAAGGAAGAACTCGATAGAGCCAACGAAATTCGTATCAAAGAACTGGAAAAAGTATCCAATCTTTCGGAGCAAAAAGCAAAAGAACAATTGCTAGAAGCAGTGAAAGCAAAAGCCGAAACGGATTCTATGTCGATTGTAAAACAAACTTTGGAGCAAGCCAAATTAGACGCCAATCGACAAGCCAAAAAAATCGTTATCCAGACCATTCAGCGCATGTGCGCAGAGTACACGATAGAAAATACGGTCTCGGTTTTCAATTTGGATTCTGACGATCTAAAAGGACAAATCATTGGGCGAGAAGGACGTAATATTCGAGCCTTGGAAGCCGCCACGGGCGCAGAAATTGTAGTAGATGATACGCCAGAATCCGTTGTCATTTCTAGCTTTGATCCCATCCGTAGAGAAGTCTGTCGATTATCCTTAAAGCGTTTGGTGACCGATGGACGGATTCATCCTGCACGCATTGAAGAAGTAGTATCCAAAACCCGTAAACAACTCGACGAGCAGATCATCGAAATCGGCAAGAGGACGGTCATTGATTTGGACATTCACGGTTTGGATGCTTATTTGATTAAAATGATCGGTCGGATGCGTTTCCGATCTTCTTACGGTCAAAATCTCTTAAAACACTCCATCGAAACTGCCAATCTATGTGCTTTGATGTCGGCGGAATTGGGGCTATCACCTAAGCAAGCAAAAATGGCAAAACGCGCTGGTTTGCTCCACGATTTAGGTAAAGTAGCGGAAGAAGAATCAGAATTGTCACACGCCATCTTGGGTATGAAAATCTGTGAAAAGTACAAAGAGCATGCCATCGTTTGCAATGCAGTTGGCGCACACCACGACGAAATCGAAATGACCAATATTATTTCTCCTATCGTTCAGGCTTGTGATGCCATTTCGGGCGCGAGACCAGGCGCGAGACGAGAAATTATCGAAAGCTATTTGCAGCGCATCGGCGAATTAGAAGAATTAGCAATGGGGCACGAAGGCGTACAAAAAGCCTTTGCCATGCAAGCGGGAAGGGAGTTGCGCGTCATCGTTTCCAGCGAAAAAGTAAGTGACCAACACGCAGATGATTTGTCGTTTATGATTTCACAAAAAATTCAGGATGAAATGCAATACCCTGGACAGGTGAAAGTCATTGTGATTAGAGAGAAAAGATCTATCGCTTTTGCGCGTTAGGGGCAAAAATATCCGCTATGTTTTCACATCGTTTCCAAAAACGTGTCCGTTATGCAGAGACCGACAAAATGGGCTATTTGTATTACGGACACTACGCAAAATATTATGAAATCGGGCGAGTGGAAATGCTTCGAGCTTTGGGCTTTTCCTATCAAATCATGGAAGATGAATATAAGATTATGATGCCTGTCGTGAGCTTGCAATCGCGCTTTGTTCGCCCTGCCTACTATGACGATTTATTGACGATTGAGACGACGCTTCGGAAATTACCCGACCAATTTATCACTTTCCATGTCGAAATTTTCAATCTAACAAACAAACTGGTCAATGGTGGCAATGTAAAGCTCTGCTTTGTGGATATGAATACCAACAAAAGTGTGAACACGCCGAGATTTTTACTGGATAAGTTGGAGGTTCATTTTCGGATATAGTTAGGTTCTTCTTATAAAAGCAATCAAAGTCCAAGCATGTCTTAGGTGTTCTTCAATGTTTCAAAAAAGCCTTACATGTTCTTCGAGCTGTTTCAATAAATCAGGACACTAGATACTTTGCCTCTTTCTGTTGCTTCTGAAGGGTTTTCCTATGAAATGATCTGAATACAAAAATAGCCACGAATGCACGAATGAATAATTCATTTGATATACATTTCTGCTGTAGTCCCTGCACTGTATAACTGATTCAATAACTACGTGCAGTAAGGTGAATTTCCTGCGACCGTATCGTTTTGAAAGTTCCTTTTCCTATCATTAATTAGACGCTCTTCAATCAAAATAACAGGGCACTAGATACTTTGCCTCTTTCTATTGCTTCGGAAGGGTTTTCCTATGAAATGGATTTGAATACAAAAATAGCCACGAATGCACGAATGAATAATTCATTTGATATACATTTCTGCTGTAGTCCCTGCACTGTATAACTGATTCAATAACTACGTGCAGTAAGGTGAATTTCCTGCGACCGTAT
>JBCCRX010000203.1:0-11901 GCA_039201015.1 Bacteroidota bacterium
CCGCCGAAGGCGGCGCGGAAAGGGGGATGAGGGCGAAAGACGATTTTACAAAAATCATCTTTCGCCCTCAAACTCCCCTTGAAAAATCATATAAAACTTATTTTACAATGTATTAAATAAGTAACGTTCAAAAAATTAGATCGACATTTGAATATGGATTTCGTTTCCAAAATTCGCAGAAAGTTTTCAGCCTCACGCCTCACGCCTCACGCCTCACGCCTGAGGCGGACACGGTGAGGCGGACACGGTGAGGCGGACACGGTGAGGCAGATTAAAATTTTCTGATCAGAAAAACTTTCTGCTTAGGGGATTTTTAAAGGTGAAAAGTATCAAAAGTCTCTGATTTTTGATGCTTTTCACCTTTAACACCCCTTGAGCAAGCAAAAAATCCACCTTTAGCGATTTTTTGCTTGCGACTCTATCAATGCCGATTTTATTTTTTAACTGACACTAAGAGCAGTTTTCTTGCGATTGCCTTACCGATACGCTACTCAGGATTTACGCTCAAAAGTTGTCATAATACACATAATCTCTCGTAATCAGTCCATTCTCAATTTTCATGATCGCACAGAGCGGCAGTGTAAAAGCAGTGCCATCAGGAGCAGTTCCCATTGAGATGAATTCTACGATCACATTTTTATTGCTCGAAGGATAAATCTGCACCACAGAATCTCTCACATCTGGTATCATCTGACTTAATGTTGTGTATTGCGCAATAGTTGCTGCGCGTGTCCTCTCAAAAGCCCCAATACCCAAGGCAGGATCTTTAAACTCGGCAACTTGCGTGTACATATTCGCCATCTGTTCCCAATCGTGATTGTTGAAATGTCCGAAAAACGTTTGGAAAAATTCCTCGTAATCTACCTTCGTAGCGGAGTCATTTAGTGGTACATTGCTATTACAAGCACTTAATAGGATAAGAAGAAATAAATATATTATTTTCATCATAATTTCTTTAATTTTACAGTGAGAAAGTTTTTAGTCATCGCTGCTTAAGTATTCTAAAATATAGGTTCGTCGAATATCCTGATGAATATGCTTCAAGGCTTGCGCAACAAGGCTTTGAGCACTTTCTTTTTCTTTCAAAATGGCTGCTTTCACCAAAGAAAAATAGGGATAATCCTTTGGAAGCACTTGCTCAATATTATCAAGTAATTCTTTCGCTTCCACCGTTCTATTCACTTTACTCAAGCAGTAGCAAAGATTCAATTTCAACATTGGAGAATCAGAAAAAGGCAATAGTAATTCGTAGAGTTGAATGATTTCATTCCAATGTTGAATGTTCCTGTCCTCAGCCGTCATGTGTTTACTAGCGATTAGGGCTTCGAGATAATATTTATTGAGCACAGAGGGTTGCTCTAAATAATGGAATCCTAATTTCAAAAGGTCACTATTCCAGTCTGATTTTTGCTGCTCGAAGAAAGAAATCAACTTTCCATTTTTTATCTTAGCTGGAATCCTCGCCAGGTGAAAACAAAAGAGCGACAATAAATTCTTACTCGAAATTTGCTCAAATTCCTGTGTCAACATCTTACCCAATGCCAAAGCTTCTAAGCACAAATCTTCGTTGATGATAAGCTGCACTTTTTCGCTAAAAGAATCGAAACCAATGTTAAATACTGCGTAAAGAATTTCCTCCACCAAGTGGATTTCAGAGGCAGTCGCCTGCTCAAAAACAGTATCCAAAGCCGAATTTTGTAGCTCTTCACCCAGGCTCGATTTTGCTCTTGAGATGCTTTTATAAACGGCATCTTGCGAGAGCAGAGTAGATTCACTGATTTCTTTGACATGCAAACCGAAAATATTCTTCAAAATGAATAGCACTTTGACTTTAGCAGTGACCTTTTTCGACTTAGAAAGCAGTAGAATGGTCTTCAGCCGTAAGTCTTCCTGCAATGCCATACTTGTTTCTTCCATTATAAATGATGTTGGCGCAGCCGTTCGCGCTCGCTTCCTCAATTGGTTGAGTAAATCATTTTTAGCAACGATGTAGAGCCAATTTTCCTGCTGAATAGGAATTTGATTGGGCTTCCACGTTTTCAAAGCCTTATAAAAAGCATTTTGAACGGCATCTTCAATTTCGTTCACATAGGCTGCTCCAAATTGACTAAATAGAGCCGCAAACAACTTTCCGTAATAAGTCCGAAAACTAGATTCGATAACTGAAGTGGTACTATTCTTCATATTCCATGATAGGTCTAATTTCTGTCCTTCCGCCCCAGACATGACAAGGACAGCCTTTTGCCAGTTCAATGGCTTGCTCCAGATTTTCTGCTTGCAAATAATAGAAGCCACCAATCATTTCTTTCACCTCTAAGAAAGTGCCGTCCTTCACAATGCTTTCTTTTCCAGTAATTTGTACACCCTTTTCTGCTAGGGCTTCCCCTGCGATTAAATGTCCTGTAGTCCCTAATTTTTCTGCCCACGCCATATGCGCACCTACTAATGTTTCCATCTCTTTTGGCGATAAGTTTTTTAGCTGTTCCGCATCTTCGTGTAAAAGCAATAGATATTTTTTCATCTTGATTGTTTTTTAAATATTTTACCTAAAGACACAAGCGTGCATTGATTTTGGACATCTTTTTGGATTTTTTCCAAAAAAAAATTCTTTTTTGTGTATGCTAAATTTTTTATTTCAAATATTGCTAGCCCCCTAAAATATCCAGTAGTCTATCTAAGGGCTTCACTTTCGAGCTGAAGCCTTTAGTGCATTAGATCAATTTCTAAGCTTAGAAGGGAAGCCTTTAATGCTCAAACCATTTCAATGCCTCCACTCGACTGCCTACTAGTAGTAAAGTACTGCCTTCGACCGTAGAGAGAGGCAAAACAACATTTGCCTCCGTCGGTACATCGAATCCACTTTCAGCAGCACTTAAATAGGTAAATCCACTCTTGCCATCGCCCAAGAGTGTGATGCCATTGAGTGCATCATATTGCCCACTTAGTATTTCCACACCATGATAATTACCAACGCCAAGTACATCCAAATGTCCATCTTGGTTAACGTCCAAAGTTGCCCAATCAAAAATGGGGGCAGCTTGAACTTGATAGGGTAACTTGCTGATTATCAATTCATCAGTGTTTGTATTTTCAATATAAACAGAAGCTAACTCAACAGCTTGCAGTCGCTGAACATCTGTATTTGGATTGATGTCTAGAACGGTTTTTGCAACTGCTTCACCATAAGAACGATAATCATTAAACAGGTTTTTGATACCAGGCAATTGCTTAGCCAAAGTCTCGCGTGGATGGAAAATATATGATTTTCCTTGATTGTAATAGGTCATAATAGCTTCCACTGCTCCATTATCGTCATAATCTTTGGCATGAAGCGCGAGTGGCTGTTCAGGATTGGCATGAAATGGATTGTTCAATCCCCAATTTCCGATTAGTAGGTCATCGTCACCATCTTTGTCCATGTCTGCTTTGGCTATACAATTCCACCAACCACTAGAATGTGGCAAGGTCGTAGCGTGCTTAAATTGCCCATCCTCGTTGTAAAAAATTTGTACGGGCATCCATTCTCCGACCACTACCAAATCAGGTAAGTTATCTTCGTTCATTTGCACTGCTACTGCATCCGTCACCATGCCTAGATGAGCTAAGGTTTTGGGAGTCACATCTATAAATTGACCGTTTTCATTTTGTAATAAAAAAGAGCGAGGCGACTTTGGATAATGTGCTGCATCTAGCCTGCCTCCGACAAATAAATCTAAATCGCCATCTGCATCATAATCAAATGGAATAGCGCAACTGCCTGCTGCACTGATCGTGGGCAAGCGATCAGAGCGTAATGTGAATTTGCCTGTCCCATCATTTTCAAAATAGCGATCTTGATAACTTTCAGGCTGTCCGTAGTGCGCAGAGCTGCCTCTCACACAATACAAATCCATATCCTGATCGCCATCAGCATCAAAAAATACAGCAGCGACATCATTGTAAGGCTGATTTTCATTAGTGGGAAAGGGTCGTTCTTGAAAGCCTTTGGTAGTTTGTAGAAAAAGTTTTTGAGCCTGCTGATTGCTGCCACCGATAAAGACGTCTTCCAAGCCATCGCCATTCACATCTGCACGCGCCAGCACTGCACCTGTTCGGCTGTAGGAGCGAAAGTGAAGCGACCATTTTTTGAAGTCATCAAAGCGACTAGGAATAGGTCGATATTCAATTGGAGGATCATTGAGCACTTGGACGGGAGTAGAAACCGCATTAGGCAGAACTCTTTTTCGAGTATGGTTTGCCATATTTTGATGAAGCTTTAATGTCTGATTGGTAGTAATGTTATGTGCCACATATCGGCGACCATTTGGAAAAACTACTTGGATAGAATCAACCGTTTCTGTTTTACCTAATCCAAAATGAATTTTAGGCTCGACGGAAGACAAATAGCCGCGTTGCGGATAAAAAGTAGCGGTTTGTTTTTCTAATTTGGTGTATATCTGAACGCTTGTGCCATAGGCGGTCTCGTCATTTGGCAGCTTGATGGTCAAGTAGTTGTTTTCGCTCCGATTTTCAAAGAGTAGCGCAGGATCGTTCAAGTTATTGACGACGATATCCAAATCGCCATCAGCATCCAAGTCAGCGTAAACTGCTCCATTGGAATAAGAAGGCTGCTCAAGACCCGAAGCGGCTGTTTGATCTTCAAATCGCAATTCTTTTTGGTTCAAAAATAGTCGGTTCGTCTTTTTGATACCCTCTATTTTTTTGAGTTGTTCTATCAATTTTGCGCGTTTTTCTTCTCTCGTTCCAAACACGTTAAATTCGCCGCTGTAATTGATGAAATCAAGATCGGTCACATCTTTTTTGTAGCCATTTGTGATGTACACATCGCGCCAACCGTCATTATCAAAATCAGCTAGCAATGGCGTCCAACTCCAATCCGTAGCTGCCAAACCAGAATAATATCCCCAATCGCTGAATACGCCATTCCCATTATTGATTTGAAGAACATTTCGGACAAACTGAGGTTGGTAACCTTTTTGAATAGCGGCATCAAAGCGGTCGAAAGGTACTTGTGCGAACATGGTCTTTCGGCGCAAATTGTCTTCGGGTAGCATATCCAACACCAGAAGATCATCCAGTGCATCGTTGTTCACATCTGCCACATCAATGCCCATACTATTATAACTCTGATGCTTAAAGTAATTGGCAATTTCGTTAGAAAATGTCCCATCTTTTTGATTGACATAGAGCAAATCGTTGGACAAAAAGTCATTGGCGATGTAGAGATCAGGATAGTCGTCTTCGTTGATATCCACAACAGCAATTCCTAGGCTCCAGCCTTCCACCAAGATGGCTGCTTCCTCCGATACATTCGTAAACTTTGGTAATCCGTTTGCATCCAAACCATCATTTCGATATAGTCGATCTACACTTTTGCCACTGCCATCTTTACTTTGCCCTATCGGACGATTACGTGGATAATTTTCCATTGAATTGTTAATCAAAAAAAGGTCTAAGTCTTCATCTTTATCATAGTCCAAAAAGGCAACTTGAATACTGTATAAGCTTTCATTCAATCCCATTTCGGTAGCTAAATTTTTGAAAATAGGGATGCCATTTTTCAAACCTTGGTGAATAAAAAAATAGTTTTTACTACCATTCAATTGCGCATCGTGTGCAGTCGATACATGAATATCTTCCCAGCCATCGTTGTTGATATCCACCACTGCGATCCCTGTGCACCAAGCATCAGTCGCCACGCCTGCTTGTTCAGTGATGTCCTCAAACCTCAATTTGCCTTGATTCAAATACAAGCGACTGCTCACCATATTGCCTGCAAAAAATAGATCGGGCAATCCATTTTTATCAAAATCACCTACTCCTACACCACTACCGTTGTAGATATATTCGTAATCAAGTACATTGAAAGTGTCGTTTTCTGTGATGGTATTGGTGAAGTCGATACCAGATTCGCGGTAGTCTATTTTACGAAAAAGTGTCGGGTCTGAATTGAATTGGCAAGAGCAGAGACCCATTATCACAAAAAAATAAAGAAATGTCTTCATGTTTGTTTTCTAATACAAAAAAAATTGCCCCAATAGCTAGATGCTATTAGGGCAATGATTAATAGATTTATAAAACCTAAATCTTTGAGCTTTTGTAATCTGAACCACATTAATTACTCCGCCCTATTTAAACTACTAAGGCACGAAAGAAAGTAAAATTCTATTCAGTCGATTATTAGTAGATGGTAGCTGCGGAAAAGCAATTTTAAAATCAAAATACCTTCGTCCAACTACTTAATATCCAGGATTCTGATCACTATCGCTAATGTTCGGATTGTTGTCAATCTCACTTTGTGGAATCGGCAACAACTCGTATTTATTGGGCACAAAATAGTCAAAAGGTTCTTTATCCAATTTTCCTTCCTTTCTCCAGCGAATGATGTCGATGTTGCGAATTTGCTCTGAACAATGTTCAACGCGCTTCTCATGAATGATGGCTTGCATGATGGCATCATCACTATCTACTGGATAGTTGGCAGTAGGATAAGCTGGCATATCGACACTCGGACGAGCACGTACTTGATTTAATAGTTCAATTGCTTTGGCTTGTCCACCCGTTTCTAGTTCTGCTTCTGCTAAATTGATCAATACCTCTGCGTAACGAATTACACGATGGTTGATGCCAGTGATACGAAAGCCACCTGGGTCTAGTTTGTACATGACCGAGTACTTTCGCCAACTTATTTTTTGTTCTTCTCCATCGAACATAGTAGAGTTTCCACGCTGCGCCTCGGCAGTCAGCGTACTTTCGCCATTGTTGAAAGTATCGCCAGTGAAGTAAAAGCACTTATCTAAGCGCGGATCACGCTTGTCGTCTCCATTTTCAGGCCGCTCATATTCTCCCAACAAAGAGGGAGAAGGAACTAAGTTTCTCCAGCCAATAGCAGAATATTCTTGAGAGCGCACACTACCTTCATTTCCTAGATTATCGCCAGTACCATTCCAATTGAATTGCCCAATATTAGCATAACCAATTTCCATAATTGACTCGCTATTGTTCTCGTTTTCCTCTTGAAAATTGTCATCGTATTCATCGACTAGGCTGTACTCACCAGAATTGACAACTGCTTCTAGTGCTGTTTTTGCAGCATTGTAGTCGCCCAAGAAAAGGTGAGCACGTCCTAACATAGCATTGGCAGCTCCTTTCGTGAAACGTCCTGGATCGGTTTCGGATTTCTCAGGAAGTGAATTGGCTGCGGCTTGCAAGTCAGAAATAGCTTGCGCTAAGGTCTGCTCTTGTGTACTGCGCGGCTTGGTATCATCAAAGGTGGTTGCGAACTCTGTAAAGATGGGAACACCGCCCCAAAGCGTACCTAATTGATAATACGCAAATCCACGCCCAAATAGTGCCTCTCCTATAATTCGGTCTCTTTCTTCATCAGATACGTCCGCCGCATTTGGTGCATTGTTGATGACAATATTGGAGCGCAAAATGACGCGATATAAACCTGACCAAACATTGCTCATGACAGCATTAGCAGGATCATGTGTGCCAATAAGTAATTGATTGCGCGGAGTCTCTAATTGTCCGCCACCAGAAACATTATCGTCGCTGCGCAAATCGTGCAGAAACCACATCTCACGCGAATACAACTGAGAAGATTGTAGAGAAGCATAGATCGAATTGACGCCTGAACGCAGTTCTTCTGCATTTTGATAAAAAGTCTCAGGAACGAGTTGGTTGGGATTGAGCTTATCGAGATCTTCTTCGGCACATGAAATCGCAAACATTATAGCGACCAAAGTGCAAATGAGTATTTTTTTCATTTTTATAAAGTTTAAATTTGAACTTTCGTTGGAGATGTTAGAATTGATGATCTAACGCCTCAGATAAATCAAGAGCTTTTTTGAAGGCTACCTTCCTAAGTTTGTAAATAGCTAAAAATCAAATAAATATAAAGTATTGATTTTCAACAGGCGCGATTCTGAACGTCCATCGCCTGTTGTCCGCTACAGGTAGCCTCCCGAGCCAACTCTTAGAATCCTGCTTGAATCCCAAACAGTAATGTTCGCGGACGAGGATACTGACCATAGTCAATACCGACGGTTCGCAAATTGTTGTTACGAGAACCAATCTCAGGGTCGTAACCAGAGTAACCCGTAAAGGTTAATAGATTTGCGCCAGAAACATACACATTTAAACTACGCAAAAAACCTGAATTTTGTAAAATTTTACTCGGCAAGCGATAGCCAATGCGCAAAGACTGCAATCTCAAGAAAGAACCATCTTCGATAAAACGATCAGAAGTACGTGTATTTTGGTTTGGATCGCCATTGACCATTCTTGGAATATCCGTATTTGTGTTTTGTGGTGTCCAAGCATCTAGCACTGCTGTTCCAGCATTGAAAAGGCGAAGTCCTCCTTCTGTTAATACTTTGGTTGCATTGTAAACATCATTGCCTTGTACACCATTCCAGAACATCTGTAAGTAGAAATTACTAAACTCAGCATTGATGTTAAAGCCATAAGTAAAGTCAGGAATGAAACTTCCAATGACGGTGCGATCATCTGCTGTAATCGTGCCATCACCATCTAAGTCTCTGAAAATCAAATCACCAGGCGCTGCTTGTGCTTGGTAAGGTACATCTGCATCGCCGCGTGCATTGAATTCATCAATTTGTGCTTGACTTTGGAAGATACCTTCTACTTCCCAACCAAAGAAAGACTGAATTGGATCGCCTACTGCTGTCCTAGTAATGTCAAATCCACCAAAATCGCTATTTCGCCCACCAAATAATGCTGCATTTTCAGTAGCCAAAGAGGTTACTTCATTTCGATAGATAGATACGTTGGCGGTGACGTCCCAATTGAATGCTTTGTTGCGATCGGAATAGTAGGTAGCTTGAAAATCTAGTCCCCAGTTTTCCATAGCACCTACATTGGCAATGGTCGATTGATTGTAGCCTTGAGAAGGAGGCTGTGGCACCGCTAGAATTAAGTTATCTGTCACTCTATTGTACCAATCCGCTGAAAATTGAATGCGATCATTCAAGATACCCAAATCTACACCAATATTTACCATGGTCGTCACTTCCCACTCCAACTCCTGATTCGGTAATTTATCGAAAAATGCACCTTGGATAGCATTTTCTCCAAAAATAGCAGCCGTATTGTTGACAATACCCGCTTGACTTTCATAGTCACCGATTCCTTCAAAGCCTATTTGTCCCCAGCTACCTCTGATTTTTAAGCGGGAAAGATTACCCACATTACTCATGAAAGGCTCTTCACTAATCATCCATCCAACCGACAAACCTGGAAACGTTCCAAATTTATTACCTTCTGCGAATTTAGAAGAACCATCACGACGAATGGATGCACTTAATAAATAGCGTCCTAAGTAGTCGTAATTCAATCGACCAGCAAAAGAAAAGATCGTATTTTCACTTTCTCCGCTATTGACTTGCGGATTGCTGGCACCATTTAGCACTTCTAAAACATTACTGTTGCGCTGTCCACTCCCATTCAAGAAGTTGAATCTTGAATCCTGACGCTCTGCAATACCTAACAAATCAATATTGTGCCCACCAAAAGTTTTTCTATAATTCAATTGATTGGAGAAGTAAGTTCCAATGAAATTGTTCCTTCGGTCATCCAGTTCCAAAAAGTCTCGACCAGAAAATCCATCAAAATAAATCGGTGCGATCCCCCGATTGCGATTGTAGTTCCAATCTAGTCCCGAAACAAAGCGATATTCTAGTCCATCTATCAGTTCTATGCCTGCGTACACTGTACCAAAAATACGTGCATTGCGGTCGAAATTTCGATCTAATAAAGCTACTCGAACTGGGTTTTCAGGATCGGAGCCATCAGAGTTATCTGGTGCTCGATAGCCGCCTGGTAGTGTTGGGTCTTCTATAGGAATGTAAGGAATGCCACGGATGATGTTTTGCAATTGTGTACGACCCCCACCTTGTTGCTCGTTTTCGCGTGCACCACCAACTATAGTCAGTGTCTGCCCAATTTTAATACGCTTACCTATGTTGTAGTCAGAATTAAGGCGCAGATTAAGTCGTTCGTAATCTGTCCCTAGCATAATTCCTTCTTGTTGGAAGTAGCCAAATGAAGTGTAGAAACTAGCGTTTTCGCTACCGCCAGTCAAGCTTAAGCTGTGATTGGTATTCAGTCCTGTTCGGAACATTTCATCTTGATAATCTACATCGGTTTGGTTATAAGTTTGAGAAGTACCTTCGTAAATCGGCTGATCCAGTTGTGCCCAACGATCAGGATATGTATCGCCTGCATTGTCTAGTAATTGCCGACCATATTGCAGATATTGCTCACGATTTAGTAGGTCTAATTGATTCCATGCTTGCGCGGCGCCCACATAACCTGAATAGTTGACACGTAATCCATCTGTTGCTTGTCCTTTTTTTGTTGTAATCAATACGACGCCATTCGCTGCACGCGAACCATAGATCGCTGCTGCACTCGCATCTTTCAGAACAGAAATGGAAGCAATATCATTGTTGTCAAAATCATTCAAGCCACCGACTGGGTAGCCATCTACTACATACAGTGGATTAGAGGCAAAACTAATTGAACCAATTCCGCGTATGCGCACGATGGGTGCCGTACCAGGACCACCATTATTGATGACCTGTACGCCAGGCAATCGTCCTTGGAAAGCTTCCGCCAAGTTAGGAACGGGAAGTGCGGTGAGTTCTTCATTATCAATAGAAGCTACTGAACCTGTGACGGCACCTCGCCTTTGCTGTCCATATCCAACCACCACCACTTCACCCAAAAGCTCCGTATCGTTTTCTAGTGATACATCAATCACTGATTGTCCACTAGCAGGCACTTCTACACTGATGTATCCAGTGTAAGAATAAACCAAAATAGCATCCGTAGGAGCATTAATTTCATAGTTTCCATCTAGGTCCGTTACCGTACCCGTTGTTGTTCCTTTTACCACCACATTGGCACCAATCAAAGGAGTGCCTTCATCGTCAGTGACATTACCTGTGATACTTTGTGCCAAAAGGCAGATTTGGGAGAATAGTGCAAAGACTAGCACGAAGCTTGTCATTAGTTGTTTTCGTCTCATAAGTTTCAAATTTTTTATAAAAAACACAAATCTTGAGTACTGACAGCAAGTGGATCATACGAATGTGTCAGTTAAGTGAAAACCACAATTAAACCTCAAGTTATGGTTTACAAGTCTGGTTTTTGGACTTTGACGTCTGAACGCTAGTTCATAAAATGAATACAATTAATATCTGATGTTACGCAAAACACCAAATTGCAAATGACACAAAGTGCCACTTGTTTACAAATCGTCAGGTGTCCGCCTTACCGTGTCCGCCTCAGGCGTGAGGCGTGAGGCTGGCAGCCACTCTAATTCAAAACACGCCAATCTCAGAGATCAGCGAATAATATAGACTAAGGTACTACTTGCGTAACATGAGTTAATATGATGTTCCATTTTAAATTTTTGCTTTATAGTGTAAAAATAAATTGTCAGACTTTTACGTAAGCGGCTGAAGTTCAATTGATGAATCTCAAGACTCTTATTTAGAAAATAAAGATACGATACAACATCAGTTTATGCAAACGCTCAACAATATTTTTGTTGACTTTTATCCAAAAAAATCAACAAAAATATTGTTTCTGTCCACGAAGACTTATTGAATAACTCATCTGCCTGAGGCTGATACTTTTTGAGCGATGCCAAAAGCTAGAATAATATCGCAAAAATGTTAAGCTCTTTTTGGTACTTTGAATTTAGGGCTGTACGAAGTCTTGTTTTTATGGTTCTCTGAATTTTTTTGAGGAATTATCAAAATCGACCTCATTTCTTTTAGTGAAAAAAGTGCCAAAAAGGCGTTAAAAACAAAATACTGTATGAGCCAAAACAAGGTGCTAAACAGAGCTGAAGCTTGGCCCAGCCCG
>JBCCRX010000204.1:0-11884 GCA_039201015.1 Bacteroidota bacterium
GTCCTTCTAAACGAAAACAAACGAAATTTAATAGTTGGCGATATCTTTCTAAAGATACTCGACCAAATGAAATCATTTAGAGCCGGTTTCTGCTATAAGTCTATTTTTTCAAAATAAGTTTCAGCGAAACGTGCATCAATAAGTAACTGATGTTACGCACTAGTATATTTTGGTGCGAGGAATATAGTAGCTCTTCAAAGCTACCGTGTTTTGAATTAGAGTGGCTTCGACCTGTCTGCCTTACCGTGTCCGCCTCAGGCGTGAGGCGTGAGGCTGACACCCGACGATTTGTAAACAAGTAGCACTTTGTGCCGTTTGCAATTTGGTGTTTTGCGTAACATGAGTAAGTAAATAAAATACATTATGTCTATCACCGAGCAACTCAAACAAAAACCGATTAGAAATGATTAAACATCAAACATTGAATTACAACTATTTCCATTCGTTAAAGTTCGTTTTTATTGTAGTGTGGCTACTGTTGTTTTCAACATCAATCGCCGCCCAAACCTTAACTGATTTAGAGTATAAACGCAAACGCTTACTCGCCGAAATAGAGGCTACGAATAGCGAACTGACACAAACCAAAGCCAATAAAGCCAATACTTTCCAGCAATATTTAGCGATCAAAAAAAGAGTGAGCAAGCGGCAGGAACTGCTGAATACTTTGAAAGCAGAATTGAGTTTTATTGATAAAAGTATTGATCGCAATAGCTTTGTTATTGAATCGCTGAACGAAGACATGTCGCGTTTGAGAGAGGATTATGCGCAAATGCTACGAACTGCGTATCGACAGAAGATGAACAATAGTCGTTGGCTCTTTTTGTTGTCTTCTAATAATTTGAACAATGCGGTGCAGCGTTGGCGATATTTGAAGCAGTATGACGATTATCGCAAAAAGCAAGCCACTTTGATATTGGAAACCAGGAGTGTATTAGAATTAAAAGTAGAACAGCTAGGGACACAAAAAGCGGAGAAAGAAGCTTTAATAGAATCTACTAATCGACAGAAGAACTTGTTGAGGGAAGAACTGACTCGAAAAAATGCTCTTTTAGGACAATTAAAAGCCAGTGAAGCCCAACTAGCTAGTAATTTAGAAGATCAACAAAAACGTAGAAATCAATTGGAAAGTGCCATTGCCAATATTATAGAAGAGGAAGCAAGGAAAAACAGGAGTAAAATTGCTGCCGAAGATAAATCAAAAATTATAAGAGAAGCCAATGAATTTAAGGCAATGTTTGGAGATTTACCTTGGCCCGTCGCCAATGGAAAAATCGTGAAAGCCTTCGGGCGACATCAACATCCCGAATACGAAAATGTGATCACAGAAAATAATGGCATCAACATTGCTGCTGCACCAAGTGCGAGTGTGCAAGCCGTCTATCCAGGAAAAGTGGTTGGCAAGCAATTCATTCCAGGCAATCAGAATATGGTGATTCTGGCGCATGGAAATTACTACACCGTTTACTCCAATCTGGCGAGTGTGAATAGTAGCATTCAAAAAGGCGCGAATATCCAATCAGGACAAAGCATTGGACGTTTGAGTAGTCGTAAGAGCGAATTGCATTTTGAGATTTGGAGAGAAAAACAACGCCTTGATCCTGCACAGTGGATACGTTGAAAATGGAGAACGGAAAATTAGAAGCACTTATACTGCAAAGGGGATAAATTTGTGCATACGAATAAACAGTTCAACAAATCAACAAAAAAGAAAATGCACTTTTTTATCCCAAACGGAGTATAGGTTTTGGATGATTTCATTTGGTCAGCATTATTTATGGAAGCTTACGTTTATCTTCAAATCATATGGGCGTCACGCCTCACGCCTAAGGCGGACACGGTTAGGCGGACAAGTCGAGCCCATATGATTTGATCAAGGTTTTTTAAAGGACTCGACCTGTCCGCCTCAGGCTGATGTCCTTTTAAACGAAAACGAACGAAATTTTAATAGTTGAAGATATTTTTCTAAAGATACTTGACCAAATGAAATCATTTAGAGCCGGAGTATATATCCAGTGCTTACTTTTTTTTGGAAAGAGAACTTTTGCTTTTACTTCGACGTTCCTTCCCTTGTGAAAAGGAGATAAATCTAGGCTGAACTAAACCAAACAAGCTTCAACAAGATACCAGCAATAAAAAATTCGCCCAAACTAGAGCGTTCATGGCAAAAAAGACAATAGAAATCGTCAATCGGAAAGCAGGCTACTTATACTTTTTCAATGAAGAAATTGAAGTGGGTATCGTATTGCAAGGTACAGAAATTAAGTCCATCCGAGCAGGACATGTCAATTTGAGTGATGCGTATTGTTATTTTAAGAAGGGCGAGTTGTACATACAAAGTTTATATATTAAAGAATACAAACACGGCAATGTCTTCAACCATGAACCGCGTCGGCTGCGGAAATTATTGCTGCGCAAAAGAGAACTCAAAAAGCTAGAGAAAAAAGTGAAGGAAAAGGGCGTCACGATCGTTCCTTATCGCCTATATTTGAATGAGAGGGGTTTTGCAAAACTCGAAATCATTGTTGCGACGGGTAAAAAATCAGCAGACAAACGACATACAATTAAGGACAAGGATATGAAGCGCGATATGGAAAGAAATTTAAAGAATATTCGTTTTTGAGTTTAGCTGATTGATCTCAAAAGGTTTTACCTTACGAGGACAGTCCGAAAAGTAAAATTGTGTCCCATTTTGACCCTAAAGTAAAATCGGATTAAATATAAATTAGGCGTGTACGAAGTCTTGAAATTTTTAACATTTAGTTCAAAGCAGTGCTGAATAGCGCTTAAAAATCGTTCAACAAGTATGCTCAAGTTTTTTTCTTCGGACGGAAACACAAATTTTTCCTGATTTTTCTTCAAAAAATCAAGAAAAATTTGTGTTTCCGTCCACAGAGATTTGTTAGACATACTTGTTGAGCGATTTCAGGAGCTTTATTCAGATTTAATTTTTTTATTTAAAAAACTTCGTACACGACTAAATATAAATAACTGACTATTGTAGCTTTAAATTTGCCAAATTGTCTCATTTCAAAAGACATGAGAGGACTAAGTCACACTTTCATACAATACCTGCCAACGAGATTCTAAGAGCATCTCTATCCCTTCTTCAATAAGCGTTTTGAGATACTTATAACCGTCAGCAATACGCATCAAAGATTGTAGAAGTTGAGCCCGAAACGCTTCTCCCTCCGCCAGTTCCAACACTTCTAGCAGCAGCAACCATTCTTTCGGAGATTGCACTTCGATGATCTGATGAATCGCTGCCAAAAAATGACTGATCCATCTACAAAAACCAAAAACACTTCGCAGATTTCTTCCTTTCCTTCTAAATTATTCTAATTTTACAACACATCATTTCGTCACGAAAACACCTGTAATATGGTTGCTGCTATTATACTCTGCTTTTTCATAGGCTATGCTGCTATTGTCTTTGAGCATCCCTTGAAGCTAGATAAGACTGTGCCTGCCCTCATCATGGGGGCATTGTGCTGGGCTTTACTTGCCATTGGCTTTTACAATGGTATATTATCCGTTGTGGATTCGCATGAACACATTTACAGCCTGATAGGAGATCACTCAGGCGACCACCATGAAGCAGAGGAAGGCTTTGTGAATACCTTGCTTCATCATTTAGGAAAGACCGCAGAAATACTCGTTTTCTTGATTGGAGCAATGACCATCGTAGAGATTATTGATTTGCATAGAGGTTTTGAAGTGCTAAAAGGCTATGTGAAGACCAAAAGCAAGAAAAATCTACTGTGGATCATTGGTGCTTTGGCTTTCATCCTTTCGGCGATCATTGATAATCTTACCGCTACCATTGTTTTGGTGACTCTATTGCGAAAAATTATTCCAGATAAGAACGACCGTCTTTGGTATGCAGGCCTAGTCGTCATTGCTGCCAATGCAGGCGGGGCGTGGTCGCCCATTGGCGACGTGACTACCACGATGCTTTGGATCGGCAATAAGGTCTCCGCGTCAGGATTAATTAAGTATCTAGTGGTTCCATCTATTTTTTGCTTCATTGTCCCTACTTTTATTGCTACTTTTTTGAAGCCTTTCAAAGGGAATATCAATACGAGTGTAAACGAAGACGCAGGTATAAAAAAGTTGCTGAGCAGTAGGCTGATGCTCTATCTTGGACTAGGAATGATTGTTTTTGTACCTATTTTTAAAACAATCACTCATCTTCCGCCTTATTTAGGAATGATGTTGAGTTTGGGAGTCGTTTGGCTGGTTTCAGAATACATTCATCCAGAGGAAAACTTCACCGAAGAAAGAAGACATTTGTACTCGGCTCACAAAGCACTTTCGCGTATTGAAATGTCCAGTATCTTGTTCTTCCTGGGTATTTTGATGGCAGTAGCGGCACTCGAAAGTTTAGTCATTCCAGGTACAGAATTTGGTACGCTGCGCTATGTGGCAGAGGGCTTAGATAAAGCAATTCCAAATCAAGATATCGTCGTCATGCTGCTTGGCGTAGCTTCTGCGATCATAGATAATGTACCGCTTGTGGCGGCTTCCATGGGTATGTACGATCAACCTATTGATTCTAGGCTTTGGCACTTTATTGCTTACGCAGCAGGAACGGGTGGTAGTATGCTAATTATTGGCTCAGCGGCAGGCGTAGCGGCAATGGGAATGGAAAAAATTGACTTCATCTGGTATTTCAAAAAAGTAGCTTGGTTGGCAGTCATTGGCTTCATCGCTGGTGCATTGGTCTTTATCGGAATGGGAGAAATTTTAGGTGGGTAATTTTTGGTGCAGTTATTCGTCTTTAATGCGAATAATGGGTGAAACTTTGTCCTATGACTTCTCAAGGATCAGCGTAAAGATTTGCTAACTGATGTTACGCAAAATATCAAATTGCAAATAATATAAAGTACTACTTGTTAACAGATTGTCGGGTATCATCCTCGCGCCTCACGCCTGAGGAATCGGCGGTAAAACCGCTGATTCCTCTCTCCCTCCAAAAGGATTTTCGCGCCAAAGGCGCGGAAAACACCTCGCCTTGCTGATTTTTAAAGACTTTTTTCTTTTACCGCAAAACGTTACAATCAGGAAATTTGTGTTTCCGTCCGAAGCGATTTACTGACATTGCCTCAGCTTACTTTCGAGTAAAATGTTAATAAAAACAAGACTTCCTACAGCCCTAATTGATAATCAAATCCTTGCATTTAATCCAATTTTGCTTTAAGGTAAAATGAGACACAATTTTACTTTTCGGAGCGGACTCAAATTTAGCAAATCTAAACTATTGGGAGCTAAATGATTTCATTTGGTCGAGTATCATTAGACAAGCATCACTAACGATTAAAAACCCTTGGTCAAATCATTTGGGCTCGACGCCCGAATGATTTGAAAATAAACGTAAGATTCCATAATTAATGCTGACCAAATAAAATCATCTAGAACCAACTATTGCTTATCAACGCTTAAGTATTTTTGCCCCTTGTTCACATCCTTAGCTATTAGGTGATCTACTAACAAATTCAATAAAAACAAAATCATCATTCCTATACCCTCAAATTCATAAAGTAAAGTATTAAAAAAATTAACATGTATTAACTGTTACTTTCAGCAACTTTTATACGTCAAAAAGCGTATTTATAACATACTATTTTATCCAAGGTAGAAAATTCTACCTATTCCTGAACATATTAAAATTATATCTAAAAATGTTGACATTAATTGCCTTATCTGGTGTGTATCAAATCTACAGAAAAACAACAGGTCGTGAACTACCAATCGTCGTATCCACCTTAGAGAAATTGAAAGAATCCGCTGCTCAATACGATTTTTTCCAAAGATTGAACCTAGCTAGCGTAAGAGAACAAAAGTAGCTTAGCGAACGCTATTTATCTGAAGTAAAAACCTGACAAATGTTCAACATTTGTCAGGTTTTTTGTTTTTCATAAATATTGAAATATCTTTGCAGCATACAAATATTAGACTTTTGAGGTTTAGCCTAGAACGCTTAATTTCTAACACTTTTGAGCCTAAAACTTGCTAGTACTCCGAAAAGTAAAACTGTGTCCTATTTTAGCCCTAAAGCAAAATTGGGTCAAATATAAATAACTCATTATCATAGCTTTAAATTTGACAAATTACCTCCTTTCTCAGGGTTTCGGAGTGCACTCAAACTGCAAAAGTCTTATCAATATGAGGAACTACAAAAATTATCAAAGTGCCTTTTTTATTTTCTAAATCATCTCCAGAGGCTCTGGTTTCAAATCCGTCTTTTCACCAAGCATTTTAATCTTGATTTTGAACAGCGCGAAAGCCAAAGTCATAAAAGGACTTAGATAATTGAAAATGGCATAGAAAAAATATTCTCCTACACCCACCCCTAGTACACCAGATTGGTACGCACCGCAAGTATTCCAAGGAATCAAAACGGAAGTCACCGTGCCAGAATCTTCTAGGGTTCGACTGAGATTTTCGGGTGCTAATCCTCTATCTTCGTAAGCCTTTGCAAACATTTTCCCTGGTACTACAATCGCTAAATACTGATCGGAAGCCGTCACATTCAAAGCCAAACAACTGGCTACTGTGCTCGCAAATAAACCAAAAACAGATTGAGCCAAACTCAGCAGGAAACTACTAATTTTCGATAGCGCACCAATGGCTTCCATGACACCACCAAAGACCATAGCACAGATAATTAACCAAATCGTTCCCAACATTCCCGCCATACCACCTGCGGAGAAAAGGTCTGCCAATTCCGCATTATCCGAAGCGACGCTTGTATCCACAGTGATTGCCGTCATCACACCTTTGTAAGCAGCATTAAAATCCAATTGATCCGCACCTGCTATGTTTTTCACGACTTCTGGCTGAAAAATGACTGCAAAAACACCTCCAAGCAAAGTGCCAACTAAGAGTGCCACCAAGGGTTTTGTCTTTCTCACGATCATCCCAATCACTATGACAGGAACAACGAACAACCATGGACTGATATTAAAGGAATCCTTAATCGAAACCAGCATCGCATCCGTGTCTGCTGCGCCCGAAGTATCTTGCACCAAACCTATGACAATGAAAATGATTAGCGTAATGGTAATGCTTGGTACAGTGGTCAATGCCATATAGCGAATATGGGTAAACAACTCTGCGCCAGCCATGGCAGGAGCAAGATTGGTAGTATCGGAAAGCGGCGACATTTTATCGCCAAAATAAGCCCCAGAAAGCACCGCACCAGCCACCATACCCAAGGGTAAACCAATTGCTCCACCAATACCAATCAAGGCAATACCAACGGTAGCGGAAGTCGTCCAGGAACTACCCGTTGCAATGGAAATAATGGCACAAATAATGACAGTAGCGGGCAAAAATATCGTTGGATTCAGAATTTGTAGGCCATAGTAAATCATGGCTGGAATAATGCCGCTAATCAGCCAAGTACCTGCTAGCGATCCAACCATTAAGAGAATCAAAATTGCTCCCGTGGTCGATTTGAGGTTGTTCGATACTTCCTCAATCATTTCTTGATAGCTCACCTTATTCTTAAAACCCACGATAGCGGCTACTGCTCCACCCAATAACAGAATAAATTGATTTGAGCCACTTAGTGCGTCGTCTCCAAAAATAAACAACACATTATATCCCAGCAACGCGATCAAGATAAACAAGGGGATCAACGCTTCTAGTAAGCTGATCTCTTGTTTTGTGACTATTTTTCCTTCTTCCATAATTTTTCAGTAGTAGGTTTTAAGTGTTAGGTGATAAGTGCTAAATATTAGGGACGCATCGGGGAATTTTGTGGAGAGAAAAACTATGTCATTTTGTCTCTCCACAAACTTCTTTTTAGTGGGAAATGAAAGAAGTACTTTTTCATTTCCCACTAAAATAACCGAAGACTCATATTACAATGGTTCGTGAAGGTTTTCAATGAAAATTTCATGTTGACAAAATTTAATTTTTCTGCCAAAAACTGTAAATAATTGATTATCAAGCAATTAATTTTTAGTAGAAAATATTTTAAAGGAATTCTGATTGACTTTTTAATTATTTGGCTGTATGGAGATTTCCTACACAGTCAAATAATTAAAATTCGCCCCTCGAAGCACCATAAATTGCCAAAGATTATTCTAAAATTCCTTCACGAACCATTGTATTAGGTAGTACGTATTAGATGTTCAGCTAAAGTGGGGCTGCTATTCAATCTTGTAGATCAAGTTGTCAACTGCTCTTAACCAAACAGGCATTGAGATAAATTAAAAACACAAAGGAACAAAGAATACAAAGGCAATATATTGAAAATCATTTTTATTTTCAAAAAGGTCATCCACTCTTCTAAAGTTGTAAGGCTAGTTAAGGGTATGATCTTAAAGTTATGCCTTTAGCTCAGTAGATTAATAAGGGCTTTCTTGTAAGATTAGATTTTTTCACAGAAAAAATCCAATTTACCCTTTAGAGGTAGAGAAAACAGGAAAATTTATAATTTTCCTGTTTTTCTCTACCTCCAAAAGAACTTTCCGTCAAAAATTTAAGGAAAGTTAACCTTCATGGAAGGTATAGTTCATTTTGCTATAAAAACCTCTAAATTTTTTAAGTAAATAAAACTTTATTGCATTCGTAATGCTTTTTGATTACATTTACATCATAATTTATGAAAAAAGCAAATATGAAACAATTCTTTACTTTACTTTTTTTCTTCACACAATTAACCGCTTTCTGTCAATTTCAAAGTAATACTCGATTGATAGGAGGTAATTTTTCTATTAATTTTCAAGCTGAACCTGATCAGATAGACGGACTGAGTACAGAGCAATTGTCTATTGCTGTTCATCCACAATTTGGGTGGTTTCTTTCTGAAAAATGGGCATTTGCTATAGAAGCTGGTGTTAGTTGGAATAGGTCTAATACATTGGTTTATAGTAATCTGTACTCTTTTGACGCAAATAGTATTCCTGTTGTTGTTGGACAAATAAATAATGGGAATTTTAATGTTGGTGTTACTCGAAATTATTTTGTTTCCACTCAAAATGAAGTTGATATTAAATTAATGCCTTCAGTACGACATTATAAAATGTTTGGCGAACGCATCGGTATCATTTCAGAAATCGGTCTGCCTGTAGTTTATTATATTACGACTTACCCTAACGAAAACGATCCAGAAGTTTTATCTTTAGGTACGAGTAATAGTCGAGGTATTAGTTACGATAATTATTACCAATTGAGCTTGGCACTGACTTATACTCCCCGTCTTTTGTTCATGCTAAACAAAAAATGGGGTTTGGAAGCCGCTTTCGGCAGTTTTCAAGCACAGTACAGGATGGAAAAGAGAGGAGAGCGTAAATTTACGAGAGAAAAATTTTCAATAAGTGCTAGTCTAACTAGGGCATTTAGTATTGGTGCGCGTTATTATTTTATTCCAAAACTAAAAGAAGAAAAATAAGCCTATGAAACGTTATTTTCTTTTTGTTTTGATTGGGCTACTTTACTTATCATGTGAAAAAGATGTTGCAAAAAGGCAGCTTCTGCGTGGTATCGTAATCAATGCTTGTGATAGTAGTGTGTTTGAAAATGTTCAACTTCAGCTATTTCGATCTATTCTATCTGGGAGAACAATATCGCCCAATACATCGCTCCTAGTGAAAACCGTGGTAAGTGATGCAAACGGTTATTTTGAGCTAGAATATCCTCTAGTTGCTTCTAATTTGTACTGGCTAGAAATTTCAGCACCTGAGACTAAATACGGTTACATAGGAGATGATAAGCGGTTTAGTTTTGATGCCTCGCCCTTGATAGAAAAAACAATTATAATTCGAGAGCAAGCAAGTGTTGATTTTGAGTTTTCTAATATGAATTATGATTCTCTGCATATTAGCCTGGCGTATAATTCTAGCTCGCAGTTGGAAGATCGTTTCACCTTATTTCAAGGTCAAGATAGCACGAGAATAGATACTTTAGCTTGTGGGTTATTGAACATTCAGGCAATTGGTATCATCGGAGAAAGGATAGATAGTTTTCATAGTGAACAAATACATATCATACCTGCCGAAGATATTGACTATCAACTTCAAATGTAGATTATTACAAGTTAAAAAGCAAGTAAACTAAACATCTACGTCTGCAACACCCCCACATTAAACCGCTCCACAGGCACGTGATTCGCAGCTTCTATACCCATTGAAATCACCTTTCGAGTTTCTAGCGGATCAATAATGGCATCTACCCAAAGGCGCGCGGCCGCATAATAAGGCGTGGTTTGTCGGTCGTAGCGCGCCGTGATCTCTTCGAGTAGTTTGGCTTGCTCTTCTTCCGATACGCCTTGTCCTTTGGCTTTCATAGAAGCGGTTTGGATTTGTAGTAGCACTTTGGCAGCTTGCGAACCGCCCATTACAGCAATTTTAGCGGTTGGCCAAGCCACAATCAGGCGAGGATCGTAGGCTTTTCCACACATGGCATAATTGCCCGCACCATAAGAATTGCCCATGACAATCGTGAACTTTGGAACGGTTGAATTGGAAACGGCATTCACCATTTTTGCACCGTCCTTGATGATGCCGCCGTGTTCAGAGCGCGTACCGACCATAAAGCCCGTTACGTCTTGCAAAAAAACCAATGGTATTTTTTTCTGATTGCAATTTAGAATAAAACGTGTGGCTTTATCCGCAGAATCAGAATAAATGACACCGCCAAATTGCATCTCCTTTTTCGCCGATTTCACCACTTCCCGATTGTTGGCGACGATGCCCACCGACCAGCCGTCAATGCGTGCATAGGCGCAAACAATCGTTTTTCCGTAGCCTTCTTTGTAAAGCGTCAATTCTGAATCATCTACCAAGCATTTTAGGAGCTCGAGGGTGGAGTAAGGCTTAGCGGGATTGGCGGGAAAAATGCTATAAATCTCTTTTGGATCGTGTTTTGGAGCTTTGCTTTCGATGCGGTCAAAACCTGCTTTCTCAAAATGCCCAAACTGCGAAACCAACTTCCGAATCGTAGCCAAACAAGTCGGATCGTCAGGCATTTTATAATCCGTGACGCCCGAAATTTCGGATTGGGTGGTCGCACCGCCCAGCGTTTCTTTGTCCACATCTTCTCCTATCGCCGCTTTCACCAAATAAGGACCTGCCAAGAAGATCGAACCTGTACCTTCTACAATCAGCGCTTCATCCGACATAATCGGTAGGTAAGCACCGCCCGCTACACAACTCCCCATGATCGCTGCAATCTGCGGAATACCCATGCTTGACATTTTAGCATTGTTCCTGAAAATACGTCCAAAATGTTCTTTATCTGGAAAGATTTCGTCTTGCATCGGTAAGAAAACGCCCGCACTGTCCACCAAATAGATGATCGGTAAACGGTTCTCCATAGCAATTTCCTGCGCCCGCAAATTCTTTTTGCCTGTGATTGGAAACCAAGCACCTGCTTTCACCGTCGCATCATTCGCTACAATCATACACTGCCGCCCTTCTATGTAGCCAATCCCTGTCACCACACCACCCGCAGGACAACCGCCGTGTTCTTCGTACATTTCATAACCTACAAATGCACCAATCTCTAGAAAGTCCGTATCGGAATCAATCAATTGCTCGATGCGCTCGCGGACACTCAGTTTTCCTCTTTGGTGTTGTTTTTCGATCTTTTTCTTTCCCCCGCCGAGTTTTATTTTTTCCAAACGGTGCCGCATTCTCGCAATGCGCAGTTTCATTTGGTCTTCGTTCTTACTTTTTTCTAAATCAATTTGCATTGGTTAGGCTTTTTTTAGATACTCAAGTATAATACTATTTTAGGTTCTTTGAAAATTTTTGTGATCTAGCTGTACGATTTCAGGAAATAACATGTTCTTTTTGTCTTAGCACAAAAAGCACCAAAAAAGCCAAGACTGAATTTCTTTTTTAGCGTTGCAAAAGCACCAAAAAGACTAAACAAA
>JBCCRX010000205.1:0-11687 GCA_039201015.1 Bacteroidota bacterium
AATATCACGACCGATGGCAAAGGCGAAGCCCAGTGGAATCTGAAAGTGGGAGATTGGGGACGCTACCTTGTGCGCGTTTGTGATACGGAAAGCGGACACTGTGCAGGCGATTATTTCTATGCAGGCTATCCGTGGTACGATGAAGATGGACAAAATCGGGAAGCAGCGGCAATGTTGGCTTTCTCGACGGATAAGGACAAATATCAAGTCGGCGAAACGGTACAATTGAGTGTGCCTGCTAGCGCAAATGGCTATGCTTTTGTATCTGTAGAAGACGGAACGAAAGTACTCAACTCTTTTTGGAAAAACACCAAAGCGGGCGATAACATTATTGAAATCAAAACGACGCCCGACATGGCACCCAATGTCTATGCACACATCAGTTTGATGCAGCCACACGCTCAGCAAAATAATGATTTACCGATCCGTATGTACGGCATCGCTTCCATTATGGTCGAGAATCCAAAAACCATTTTGCAACCTCAAATTGCGATGCCCAATGAACTACAGCCAGAACAAACTTTCACAGTAGAGGTGAGTGAAACCAACAATCAGCCAATGGCGTACACCATAGCCGTCGTGGATGATGGATTGTTGGATTTGACCAATTTCAAAACACCCAATCCACACGCTGCTTTCTACGCCAAAGAAGCCCTCGGTGTCCAAACTTGGGACGTTTACGATCAAGTGATCGGTGGCTACGGTGGTGAATTGGAGCGCATTTTGAGCATCGGTGGCGATGGCGAGGTGGAAGTCAATGCAGAGAAAGACCAAGCCAATCGCTTCCAGCCCGTCGTGATGCACTTAGGACCATTTTATTTGCGAAAAGGCAAAGCCAAGCACGAAATCAAAATGCCCAATTACATCGGTTCGGTGCGCACAATGGTCGTAGCCGCCAACCCGAAAGGGGCGTACGGAAATGTAGAAAAAACGACTGCGGTGAAAAGTCCACTGATGGTGCTGGCGACTTTGCCTAGAGTTTTGGGTACACAAGAACGCTTGCAACTACCCGTGACGGTTTTCGCAGGAGAGCAAAAAGTAAAAAATGTAGAAGTCTCCATTCGAGAAAGTAGTGGCTTAGTAAAAATAGAAAATGGCACAAGCAAACGCGTTCGTTTTGCTCAACCAGGCGAAGAAACGATCTATTTTGACCTACAAATTCCTGAAGTGGTAGGCGTTGCCAAGTTCACGATCAGCGCAAAAGGCAATGGAGAAAGTGCCAGTCAAGAAATTGAAATTGAGGTCCGAAATCCAAATCCTTACGCCACCGATGTGCAAGCTGTGGTTTTGAATCCAAACGAAAATCATATGTTCAATTTTGAAGCAGTCGGCATCGCAGGCACGAATACAGGCACACTCGAAGTTTCCAATATTCCGCCGATAGATTTGGGGCGACGTTTGCGCTATTTATTGCGCTATCCACACGGCTGCATAGAGCAAACCACTTCTGCTGTTTTTCCTCAACTTTACGTCAAAAATCTACTGAAGCTAAAGGACGAGCAAGCAGAAAAAATCCCAACGAATATCGAAGCGGGCATCAATCGCCTCAAACAGTTCCAAACCATGGAAGGCGGATTTGCCTATTGGCCAGGACAAGAAGACGCTAGTGCTTGGGGCAGCAATTACGGTGGACATTTTTTATTGGAAGCTAAAGCCAAAGGCTATCAAGTATCAAGTACTATGCTCAATCGCTGGACAACATTTCAGCAAAATCGCGCTCGAAATTGGCGACAAAATAGCAATGACAGTTATTATTACAGCTACGACGACTTGACGCAAGCCTATCGCCTCTATACTTTGGCATTAGCAGGTGCGCCCGAATTAGCGGCTATGAATCGAATGCGAGAGATGGAAAATTTATCCATTCAAGCCAAATGGCGATTGGCGGCCGCTTATGCTTTGACGGGCAAAAAAGAAGTGGCAAAAACTCTTGTGGATAATACGACCACCGATATTTCAAACTATCAATCTTTGGGCTATACTTATGGCTCGGATTTGCGGGATCGCGCAATGATTGTAGAAACTTTGGTGGCTTTGGGTGACAAAAAGCAAGCGGCAAGCATCGTACAAGATATTTCTAAGCAGATGAGTCAGGATCGTTGGTACAATACGCAAACGACCGCTTATTGCCTTTTGGCGGTCAGTAAATTTGTGGGGGAAAGTGGAACGAGCAAGAAATTTCAGTTTACGTATCAAGCTGGTAGTAAAATAATCAATGCGGGTTCTGACTATCCTTTGGTGCAAGTAGATGTACCCGTTGATGGCAGTAATAATCGCACGGTGCGCGTTGAAAATAAGCACAACAATATCCTCTACGCGCGCTTGATTTTGAGCGGACAACCCGCCGTCGGGCAAGAAAGTGCGATGGCGAGTAATTTGGAAATGGAGGTCCGCTACACCAATTTAGAAGGCGATGCCATTGATCCAAGTAGGTTGACCCAAGGCACGGATTTCATTGCCCTCGTTGATGTCCGCAATCCAGGTACGAAAGGCATTGATTATGATGAAATGGCACTGACCCAAATTTTTCCTTCTGGTTGGGAAATCATCAATACGCGCATGGACGATTTAGCGGCGATCAATGCCAGCACACCCGAGTATCAAGACATTCGTGATGATCGCGTCTATACTTACTTTGATATTAGAAAAAACAACATACACAGCTATCGCATCCGTCTGAATGCCGCTTATCAAGGTCGCTATTATCTCTCAGGGGCAAGCTGTGCAGCGATGTACGATGATGATATTCAAGCACGGAAAATGGGGCAATGGGTAGAAGTTGTTGGTGTTGGGGAGATTTGACTTTGATCTTTTTTCTCAAAAGGAAATTTTTTACATAGCAAAAAATCTTAGATCGTCTAAGCGTCCTCGCTTAGATGCGAATACGCTTATTTCATTTGCTAAGCATACGGCATCGGCAGCTACAAGCTACGACGATCAGGGTTTGGATGAATTTTGACATAATTTAATGTTTTTTGTTAAAAAATTATTGGGTGATAGTGGCTTCAAAAGAAACATTTCGGAAAGTCACTACATCAGGATTTTTTGGATCACTTTTATCATTCTTATCAGTATTGTAAAGTGTAGCAGTGAATTTACCACTGATTAATTTATTTTCAATATCCACTTCCGTGATTTCCAGTTGATTACTCTTTTTATCTATATCTAAGTCGTAATTATCTCCTGATACATCTCCGCCATCTACCATAGTTCCATAAGTACATCTTACAATTTGTTTGTTCGGAACTATCTCCTCATCAGATAAAGTATATTTCTGGGGTATCCATTCAAAAGTGGCAAGATTGATTCTTTCCCTCAAATAACCGCTTTCAGATTCGGTTACTATAGCTACGATGATAAGGCTATCTATGGGGGGCTGACCGAAGTAGGCAAAGGCACTGGCTTCAAATTTTTCTTTGTTTTTTTTTCCTTTAGCAAAGCCAAATTCTTGGTCTCCAGGTAACCAAATCGGCACATCTTCCAGTTTTTCTTTATCGCAACTGGTAGTGCAAAATAAAGCCAGTAGGCATAGTAAGCCCATAAAAACAAAATGATATTTCATAATTTTTGTTTTATATTAAAAAATAAGTTGTCCGTGTTGTTAAAGTAGCCGTTTTCTTGTTGAATTGCTTAGTTGTTGAACTGTCGAATTGACGCGCGCAACAATTCGGCAGTTCCACATTTAAACAATTCGTCTTTTTCGTGCAGTGTACTTATTGTTATCTACCATCGGAAAGCACCTCTTTGTCTTGTTTTTCGTCTGTCTATTGCTTCCTTTTCATAGATGTATGGGTTTTTTGGGTGGGATGCAAGTTTTTCTAACGTATTTATTTTGGAGGGAAGCGCATTTTTCGTTGCAAACAAAAGGAATAGGGTGTTGCGGTTTGGTCGAAACCTAACAATAGGCTGGGCGAGTGGGTATATGAGCGTCAGCAAAAGGCAGATGAATAGAAACTATTCCTTTCTGCCAAATGTTTGTTTATCGTATCATATAAAAATTGAATTTGTAATGAACTGGATGCAATACATTGAATCAAAGCCGAGCATTATGTATGGGAAACCCGTATTGAAAGATACTCGTATTCCTGTCGAGCTCATCCTAGAAAAATTATCATTAGGAGAAACTACAGAAGGCTTGCTAGAGGCTTATCCTCGAATAAATCAAACTAAGATTTTGGCCTGTTTATCTTATGCTGTTCATAGTCTTAAGAATGAAGAAATTTATCTGGTATGAGGAACGAATTTTTAGCAGATGAAAGTGTGGATTTTCATTCAGTATTGATTCATTTATCCATTCACCCTGAAACGGGTAACATTTGGATTCAGCAAAACAATACAGAAATACAAATTGATATTGCTTTGAGAGAACTCGCTGAAGTTCCTAACGAACACTTAGTACTTGGATTTCTACCTGTATCTATGCGTTCTTACTCTGAATACGCTGTGGCTTAGAATAGTAAAACTTCTCCAAAAGCATCTTTGCTGTCTAAAAGATCGTAATCATCCAATTCTTCGCTGTTGAGTGGGCAAGTGGCTTGATCTTCCAGTATATTGATAAATTGGGCTTTTGTTATAATGGGGAATAGTATAGCTATCTTTATTTTCGTACTTAAATTCAAGTACTTCTGCCCGAATGCAGCCTAGTATCTACCAAGATTTTAATACATTCAGGCGGGATTTACCATTGCTAGAAAAATTTACCTCAAATTTCGTAAAAAGTTATCCAGTAACGAGAAGTTACTGGATAACAAGAAAGCCAATTAAGGCTTTGCTTCCTTCTTCGCTGCACCCGCAAAATCACCGCCTTTCACCAAAATCATTTTCTCTACGTCAACGTACTTTTTCATGGTAGCATTGACTTCTTCTAGTGTCAACTGATTCATTTTTTCCTCCATTTTCTTATCCCACATCATCGTTCTATCGTTGAACAAGTTGCTATTCAATTTACCCGCAAGTGCGGCATCTTGAGAGCGATTTAGGTTTTGTCTTTCCAACCAACCTTTTCTCGCTGCATCAAATTCTTCTTGCGTAAATCCTTCCGTCACGGCTTTCTCTACTTCTTCTTTGAAGGCTTTTTCCAAAGCTGCTTTGTTTTCAGGTGCATAAAAAGCATAAGCGTAAAGCGCAGCACTCTCATCTTTTGGACGCGCTTGGAAGACAGAACCTACCGCATAGCTAAGTCCGTCCTTTTGACGAATACGATTCGCTAGGCGATTGGACAAAGCACCACCACCAAGCATGTTGTTGCCCATGACCATAGCGGGATAATCAGGATGCTCTTCGCTCATTTTGATCTTCATACCCGCCGCGAAAACAGCATTGGATTTGTCTGGCGTCTCTATGTCTTTATTGCCCGTTTTATTGGCAGTAAAAGTAGATTTTACGCGCTTGTAAGACGTTGCACTTTTCCAGCCCGAAAATTCTTTGCTTACTAAGGCTTTGATCTCTTTTTCATCGAAATCGCCCACGACAGAAGCCGTCGCACCATTGGTGATACCATAGAAATCTTTATAGAATTTCTTTATATCCTCCAAACTAGTCGCTTTCACTGCTTCAATTTCTTCCTCCATCGTCATCACGTAGCGGATATTTCCTTTATCATAAGGGCTCAAAGAGCGGCTTAATGTATTGAATACCAATGCTTGAGGCTCTGATAGATTCTGCTCTATTTGTGCCAGCCGTTCTTCTTTCAGCTTATTGAACTCTTCTTCACTAAAAGATGGGTTTTTCAAAATATCAGAAATCAATTCTATAGTAGCTGGCAGATTATCCCGCTCCGTTTCGATGCGGACACTCACGGATTGCTCATCTCCAAAAATTCTAACACGTGAGTTCAGTTCATCCAGTTTATCCTGAATTTCCTGCCGCGTCATGCTTGTTGTTCCTTTGTCTAGCATGCTTGCGGTCATCTCACCAATGGTCGTTTTGCCTTTCAAAGCGGCTTCATTGCCCATGCGCAAAGTCATATTGGCCACTACGGCATCCCCACGTGTTTCTTTGGATAGCAAAGCAAACTCAATGCCATTGCTTCCTTCGTGCTTCTTCGTTCGGCTTTCGATGTTTTCTGGTGAAGGATCGAATTCTTCTCCAGCAGAGATACTTTCTCTACCCTCGTAGTTGGCGACGAGTGCCGCTACATCGGGTGCGTCTGGAATTTCTGCACGATCAGGTTCGGTGGTAGGAATGAACATTCCCACTGTACGATTAGAAGTCTTGAAATACTTTTCTGCCACTTGAATGACGTCCTCCAATTCTACTTGTTCTACATTGTCTCGGAACAAGAAAAATAGCCTCCAATCGCCCTGTGCAATGGATTCACTTAAACGTACCCCAATGCGTCCTGAATTATTATACGCCAAATCCCAATTTTTCAGGATTCTTGTTTTTGCTCGATCTACTTCTTCTTGTGTAGGTGCTATTATGCTCACACTGTCTAAGGTATTCAAAAGCGTCATTTTGGCTTCCTCCAAAGAATTTTCTTTTCTTACATCCACGTTGAAGTAGGCAAATCCACCTTCTTTCAATCCTGGCGAAAATCCCCATTGGCTAGATGCCTTTTTGGTTTCTACCAAAGCCTTATACAAACGTCCAGAGGGCTCGCTGGTCAGTAATTCTACTAGGACATTGACGGGTGCGTAATCGGGATGTGGTCCTGGAGGAGTGTGGTACATCGCAGAAACGACTTGCACATCACCTGATCTTTGCAAAGTCACCATGCGCTCTCCGTCTTGCGTAGGTTCTTTGGTGTAAGTAGGAATCAATTCGCGTGCTGGACGAGGAATTTTTCCGAAATATTTATTGACCATTTCAAGCGTCTTGGCTTCGTCAATCTTTCCTGCAACAGTCAGAATCGCATTGTCTGGCTGGTAGTATTTTCTATAGAATGCTTGCAAACGATCAATGGGTACATTTTCTATATCTGCTCTTGCACCAATCGTTGTATTACCATAATTATGCCAAATATAAGAAGTCGCCATGGTTCGCTCCATCAGGATGCCAACAGGACTGTTTTCTCCAATTTCAAATTCGTTGCGAACCACTGACATTTCGCTATCCAAATCCTCTTTGGCAATGTAAGAATTGACCATGCGATCAGATTCCAAATCCAATGCCCAAGCTAAATTCTCGTCAGAGGCTGGAACAGTCTCAAAATAGTTGGTTCTATCATACCAAGTCGTACCGTTGAAAGAGGCGCCGCGATCTTTCATCTCCTTAGGAATGTCTTCGTGATTCGGTGTTCCTTTAAAAACCAAATGCTCCAGAAGGTGTGCCATGCCCGTTTCGCCATAGCCTTCGTGCCGCGAACCGACCAAATAAGTCACGTTTACCGTCACCGTTGCCTTCGAGGGGTCTGGGAAGAGCAGTACTTTGAGTCCATTTTCCAATTGGTACTCCGTAATACCTTCTACGCTGGTATTTTTCGTTACTCCTTCTGGTAGTTTATCGTTTTGTGCGAAAGAAGCAACACTAAAGCACAGCATTAATAGTGAAAAAGCTGTACCAATCAAGTGAATTCTCTTCATTGTAAAATTATTTTTGTGATAATGAATGATATTAAATAGAAAGACAGATTTGAGAAATCAGACGAAAAATATTTATAGTTAAATTTATATAAATTTTTACCCAACAGTCAGTGTGCACAACCACTCAAAAAAGGAGGATTCATGATGTACTAACCAAGCTTTGGAGTCTATTTTTCCTCTTGTCTTCCAAATTTTACTATAAAATAAAAAGTAAAAAAGATGTGAATTATTGTAAAGGCTTTGTCTTTTCGTAAGCTACTTTAAAAGACGTTTCTTTTCTCTGACAAACTCTTCTTCTGAAAGCAAACCACGTTCCTTTAAATCGCCTAATTTTTGCAATTGGTCGAGCAAATCGGGTGTATCTTGAAGCAAGTCTTGCTTGGGTGCTTCTACTTGTGGTGGCGCACTCAAAATGATTTCGTCTTTTTTCACCTCTTCTGCTGTCGTTGTGGTCGGTTCGTTTAATTCCTCCAATCTAAAACCGCGCGCAGCAAAATCCTCGAAGGCATCTTGAATTCTGACGTAAGCGAGTGCGTCGTGTGTTCTTATTTTCTGAAACTCGTTGAAGCCATTCTTTACGGCTTGGTCGAGGTGAAAAATGGACTTTTCTGTATTTTCGATAAGCGAATAAGCACATGCTAAATTGAAGTGTGCTGCCACGTCTTTTTGGTCAATATCTAGCACTTGATCGAAGCAATCAATTGCCCCTTCGTAATCGTATTCCTTGAACCGCTTGATACCTTCGGTTTTGTAGGTTGTTTTTCTTTGCATTTCCTCCTTGCGCTTCTGCCTATCTTCCTGACGACTTTGCTGTCTTTCTTGCCTTGATTCTTCTCTTCTTCTGCGCTTGTGCCGACGCTCCCAGTTTTCGATCTCTTTTTCTCTGCGGTAGCGTTTTCTTTCAAATACTTCCTCTCTGCGTTCTCGTTCTCTGCCCCATTTTTCTTCGCGCCACCTTTCGCTATTTTCCCGCCAGTGTTCTTCTCTTCTTCTCTCCTTGATGCTTCTCCAATTGTACTTTGCATCGAATTTGTCTTCGTCCATGGAAAGCAATACCATTGCATCTATAAAACCGATAATAGTGGGAATAGTGGTTGCCATAAAGACACAATGTAAAATGCCCAACCAGATTTGTCCTAAATAGAAACGGTGTACGCCAAATGTACCCAAGAAAAAAGCCAATACTGCTGCTACGTTCTTATCTTTTTTATTCATTCAAGCTGTGATTATTAATCTTCGTCTGCTCAAAAATTTTCACCTTAGGAATGATGAAATAATAAATTATAAATATAGGACTAGCTTATTTTTTTCTTAGCTGAATTTTAAAAGAAGGAAAGAACAAACACCGTTTGCGAACCGCTAGCGGACGGGTAGCTTGATCCTATGACTGATTTTAAAGTTCAAATAAGGGAAAAGAAGCAGTCAAATGTTATAAGTTATTGTTTTATCATTCCTTAATGCGCTTGAGCGTTTTTATATACCTTTTCACTTATATTAACGCATAATTGATAAAAATGACTAATAAAATTTGTAATCATTCGATAAAACACAGCAAATGCTAGACAAGTTGAAAGAATTGAGTTTTATAAGTAGTCTGACACCGTCCATCTACACTCAATTTCTTGTAGAAATCTGATTGTGAACATTTTGCATCTGACTTCTTAAGTCTGACTACACTGCTGGATATTTTGAAAAAAATAATTGCAAACGCTTTGCATATTTTTTGAAAGCCAAATGAAAAACTTCGTTTTTCATTTGGCTTTCAAAGGGAACTTTTGGACAGAAACAGATGTTTTTTGGTGATTTTTTGAAAAAATCATCAAAAAACATCTGTTTCTGTCCAGAGAAGCCCTCCCAAAAGGATTTTTTTCATAGAAAAAATTTTCCTTTTGGCTCAATATGCTTGAACACTAAGACTTAAAGGCCAAAAATGTCCAGTAGTGTAAAAACTGACTTGTTACCTTTAATTGCTAAGAATTTTTCTTCACCCACTCCAGTATTTCTTGAGTCGATTTTGATTGCACTGCATCAGGTAGGCTTATGCGTTGGCTTTTCTCCATATCAATGGCAACGGGCGTCCGATTTTCGTTTTGCATTCGCAGTACGATGTAGCGGTTGTTTAGCGCATTTTTATTGATTTGTTGACTGATTTTTGCTGCCTCTTTCATCAAAGGATTGAGGCGGAATACTCGTTCGTTCAAGTCATACTCAGGAAGCACTGCTTGTACGTTATCTTCCTGTTCTTTCAATAGATACAGAGAGGCAAAGCTACCGTCGGATTGCTTGTATTCAGCAAAAGCCGTTTCCTGTTTGGGCGTTTCAGGAATCGTCATATTGTATACAAAACTGCCTTTGTCTTCTGCGTATCCGATGACGTATCTGCCCCAAGTTTCCATGCCGATAATAGCACCAGATTGTGCATCTTCCAGCTCTCGATTGCCCCTAAATTTTGGATTGAGTGCTTTGGACAATCGGTTATTAGCAACATCATAAATAAAAAAGCGATCTGCTCCCAAAATACCAACCAATTCTCCTTTCAAAGAATCAACGGGCGTCAAATAATAGGGGTAATCGGCACTCACACTCACTGGCAAAATTTCTTTGAATATTTCGGAGCAATCTTCAGTATCATAAGCCACTAACAAACGATGACCTACACCCAGCGATTCATCAAAAGTAGATTCATCTGCGGTAATAGCAACCAAGACGCTCTGACCTCGAAACCATTGCTGGTTGCCTTCATAAACTTCCGTATCAATTGTGCAGTCATGCGACTCGGGTAGCTCCACGATTTGCTGGCTTTCATCTGGTAGCAAACTTTGTGCTTCTTCTCCTGTTGCGTTTATTTCTTCTGCGCCTTTTGTTGCCTCCTCCACACTGGTATGTTGTTGGCTATTGCTGGATGCCTGTGAACTATCATTTGCTGGTGGTGTACAGGAAAAGACAATGGATAGAAAAAAAACTGTGATTATATATATTGAATATCTCATCTTATTCTAGCTTTACGCTTGTGATTTTTGTACTTGGCTTTTTTTGCCAAGGATTAAAATGAATTTGTGGCTTATTGGTATTTTGTCCAATAAACATTGATAAAACGGCAAATTGAAGATACTTAAACTATTGTCTATTATGTTGTAAGTACATTACGCATACAAAGTTAATAATTTCAAGTTCTTTGGAAAAGGCTAAGTAGCGAAAAGGCGATCTCACTTATTGGATTGATGGATAGCGCAAATTATTCGATGATTTTTGGATTAACAGAAAAACATAGCTGAAAAAAGATAGACCTTGGCGGAAAATCTAACAATAATACCAACCTACAATGAACGAGAAAACATTGTAAAGATTATAGAAGCAATCTTTGCCTTATCTGTTGCTTTCGACATCCTTGTGGTAGATGACGGCTCTCCTGACGGAACTGCTGATTTGGTGAAAGATTTACAAAATACATATCCATCGCAATTGCATTTACTGGAACGTTCAGGTAAGCTCGGTTTGGGAACGGCTTACATTGCAGGCTTTCGTTGGGGATTGGAAAGAGACTATTCTTATTTCTTTGAGATAGATGCTGATTTTTCCCACAATCCAAAAGACTTGATTCGGCTCTACGAAGCCTGCAAAAACGAAGGCGCAGACCTAGCCGTCGGTTCTCGATACACTAGAGGCGGCAGGGTGAAAAACTGGCCCTTCGATCGTATTTTCATTTCCTACGGAGCTTCGCTTTACGTTCGTTTGATTACTTTCATGCCCGTCAAAGACCCAACGGCTGGTTTTGTCTGCTACAGTCGAGCGGTGCTTTCCACGATTGATTTGAATAAGATTCGCTTTGTCGGCTATGCTTTCCAGATTGAAATGAAGTTTGCGGCTTATCAGTTGGGTTTCAAAATAAAGGAAGTTCCGATCACCTTCACGGATCGAGTAGAGGGAGTCTCTAAAATGTCTGGAAAAATAGTGAACGAAGCCATCGCTGGTGTGCTGACCATTCGATGGAAAAGCTTTTTTGAAAGCTATCGGGTTTAGTACAGTGTAATCTAAGTTTATTTAAATTTTTAGAAGCGAGAAAAGCATTAGCTTTTCGAGCTTCAAAAAAACACTCGCCGCCGTCGAAGACGGCGGCGGATAGGGTATTGAGGAAGAAAAGCGGTTTTTTCAAAACCGCTTTTC
>JBCCRX010000206.1:0-11589 GCA_039201015.1 Bacteroidota bacterium
ATTGATACTATATAAATAAATTTTAAAAATCATATTAAATAGACAATGCGAAAAACAATTATAACCACCCTTTTCATAAGTATAACCACTCTAATTTTGGCGCAAAACTCCATTTCTATTCTCACATGGAATATTAAGGATTTAGGGAGAACAAAAGATGAAAGTGAAATCAAAGCTATTTCCAAAATAATGAATGAGCATGATTTGATTGCTATTCAAGAGATCGTTGCTAAAGACCCAGCAGGAGCGCAAAAAGTAGCAGAAATAGCAGACCTATTAAACAGAATGGGCAATAAATGGGATTATAGAATAAGTAATCCTACCAATAGTCCATCATCATATATTAAAGAACGGTATGCCTACATTTGGAAAACTGCTAAACTTACCCAGATTGGTGGCAGACCATATTTAGATGAATCTCTTGCTACTATATGCGATAGAGAACCCTATATCGCCAAATTCAAAACCAAAAGCAATGAGGAGTTCTATACTGTCAATTTTCATTCTCGCCCCTACAATAAGCATCCAGATTTAGAAATAGCAGCATTTTCTAGCTACACTCAAAAGTTAAATTCAGAAAGCGTAGTTATTCTAGGAGATTTCAATATGGACGAAGAACATAAAGTTTGGAAAGGCTTGTACCAACAAGGGTTTAAAGCATCTATCTATAACAGCCCCACCACCTTAAAACGAAAGTGTACTGCAACAGGAGCATATTTGAATCACTCCATTGATAATATTTATTATAATTCTAATATATTTGAAATCAACAACGCAGGAAGGATTGATTTTGTAGGAGATTGTAGCAACTTAGAACGTGCTAGGTCAATATCTGACCATTTACCAGTCTATGCAGAATTAAGTTTTGAGGAATGAGTTTTTTGCCCCAAAAATCTCTATGCAGCTTCTTCTGCTAATTCCATTTCTTCTTCAATGATTTCATCCATTTCTTCCTGTTCTATTTGGTCAATTAGCCATAGTTTAATCCATTCTAAAGCCTTTAGCTTCGTTTCTTCTGACAAAACCAAGTCAATGACCATTTCTTGAATTGGGTTATCTTCATCAAGCGGTAATTCATTAAAAAAAGCAGATATAAATAGTTCTTGGGCTTCTTCTACCGTATATTGGATAATTCGGACACCTCTATTTGCACTTTGTTCTAAAGCAGAAATGATTGGATTTGCTTCTCTATATTTATTCCCTTCTGCATCAAACTGATTGATATAAGGTGCTAAACTTATTTCATGTTCTTCCCCTAAAGCCATAATTGCTTCATTCCAACTTGCTTCTAGTTGGTCGTATATTTCTTCATCCTCTAAAAAATCAGGATATAATATGATAATTTCTTTTTCTTCCATTTATCTTCTATTTAAAGAGATAAAATAATATTGCTAAAATGACAAGGATGCAAACAAAAGCTGTACCACTGTGAACTTCGACATCAAGACGAGTACTTTTATCTTTTGATTTAATATTTCTAAAAGAACGAGCATAATGCGCATCTATACCTTGCGAGTTTTTAATTAGTCGTTCTACTTTTTTAAATTGCTTTTCTCTTTCTTCATATTCTTTTTTAGTCAGCTTAGATTTAAGCTCTCCTAACAAATTCAAACCATCTTCCTTACTTAATGGTTCATCTTGCGCCCAATTCACTGATTTTTCAGTGTCCTTTGACTGTGCCTGTAAACGTCCTCTATGCTTTTTATTCTCTTTATCTTCCACCAAATATACTTTTTAATTAAAATTCAGACTAATGTATAAAAAAAATATATGCCAGTGAAAATTAGGTATAAACAAATGGTATGGGTCAATCTAACTTACGCCCTATGACACTAATTAATCCTGCGATACCCCCGTCAAGAATAGAAAAATTGTTTGAATTGAGTTTTTGCGCCCAAAAAATAAGGATAAACCCATGATAAATTTTGGCACAAGAACATAAGGTAAAATACTGGAAATGGAAATGAGTTGAAATAAAAAAGCCTATCTATATTTTAATATGCGAATGCAAAATATAGATAGGCTTTAAATTGCTTTAGATAGTTGATTCTCCCAACTTTATTGCTGTAAAATCTTACTAATCAAAGGGTTAGCAATTAGAATGTTTACTTAACTATCTTTCTTGTGGTGTGGGGCGGAATTGAACCGCCGACACATGGATTTTCAGTCCATTGCTCTACCAACTGAGCTACCGCACCGACCTACCGCCCTTTTTACGAACGGGCTGCAAATTTATATGCTTTTTTCATTTCTTCCAACAAAAAAGGAAAAACTTTTCTGATTTACTTTATGAGTTATAAAGCGAAGGAAGCACCTAAAGCCATGTCTCGAATTGCCACTAGAAAGGCTTAACGATTAATCATCAACTTTTTTACTTCCACTTGATCGCCTGTTCTCAAGTACAAGAAATACAAACCTGAAAAATGATTAGGTGCATGCCAAGTGATGTGATGTTTCCCATTTTCTTGCCAAGTGTTTGCTTGCAACTCTGCTACTTGCTTGCCTTGCAAATCAGTAATGAAAATCTGCGTATTGGCAGCTTCTATTAATTCATAATCAATAGTGAGATTTTCCTGAAAAGGATTTGGGTATGCACGAAGGGCAAGTATTTTAGAAAGTATCATATCACCCCTATTTTCCACTACAGCATCATTACTAATGATTGGACAAGCTTTGATAAGTGCGCTAAAAGTAGCACCACTCTCCGCGTGAAACCCAGTGGTTAGAGTAATGACCGTTCCAGCTTCGTAATTTACGTTTAGCCCATTGGTAATGAATACATTGGAGTTGATGGAGCTAATTGTCGTATTGGTCTCGTTCGTTATTGGGTCATCAATCAGGGTCAAGGGTAAATCATTCACACCAATACAAAGATCAACATCATCACAGACACTGTCGTTATCCGAATCTGTACAGCCGCCTAAACCCGCTTGCGCTTCCAAAACCGCTTGGTGGGCATTGACGCGCCCGTGACCATAGAAATTATCAAAGCCATTTGCGCCCATGTCGTCGGCAGTATTCTCTAGAATCGCATGCACTTCTGGACCAGTCAGGCTAGGATCAATAGATAAGACCAATGCACCTACGCCCGCGACTACGGGACAAGCCGCCGAAGTACCACCAAAAGTATTGGTATAGTTACCAGTTGTGTAACCTGCACTACCAGGGCGATCTGTTGTTCTAATCGTTGGGTCGCCAGCACCCCCATCACTCGGAGCCACTATATCTAGTCTTGGTCCGTAATTGCTGTATGAACTTCTATTGCCAGAAGACGTGATGGCTCCTACCGCTAAAACGGCATCAATATTAGAGGGATAGGTAGCACAGTTTTCTCCATTGTTGCCAGAAGCAAAAGTAATAACACAGCCTTTTCCATTTCTACCGTTGGTAGCCGCGTCATTGATAGCATCGGTGAGTACGGGATGAAGATTACCATTGCATTCTGCAAAAATTAAGAATCGAGTATATCCCCAGGAGTTGCTAATGACATCGGCATCATTGTCTATTGCCCAGTAAAAACCATCTGCAATGTCACTTGGACTTTCTGATCCCAAGAAAATATTAATGGACTGCAATTGTACATCAGGAGCGACACCTCTCACGCCAATATTATTGTGTTTTGCAGCTACGATACCTGCGCAGGCTTCCCCGTGATTACTACCACTGAAAACACCTCCGTTTCCATTATTTAAAGGACTGAAGCCACCGATGATACTCGGTAGATCAGGGTGCGCTTCTAGTCCATCATCCATCACTGCAACTGTGATAGCAGAAGAGCCCGTCGTGATAGACCAAGCTTCGGGCGCATCCACATCAATATCTGCCTGACCTGCTGTGCCATCTATGGTTTGTCCCGTATTGTTCATCTGAAATTGTTGAGGATATAATGGATCATTGCTACGCTCAATAGGTGCGCGAAAGTCGGGTTGTCCCCAAACAATCAGTCCGTCTGCATACAATTCCTGAATCAGTGCCAACTGTTGCTCAATGGCTTTGAGTTCGATTTGATGTGTCGTATTGCGGATGGTTCTTATAAAAGTAGCTCCATAATCTGCTAAATAAGGATCAAGTGCCGTCAGACCTATATTTGATTTTAGTCGAACGACCAATTTATCAGTAAACCAAGCTGGATAACCACCGTCTAGGACGAACATCGGCAAGGCTTCGTAAGCATCCGCAGCGAATAGGTTGTAGCGATTCAAAAAGTTGCGTCTGCCTGAAAAGGAGGTCAAGTTATTGAAACCATTTTCGTCTTCTAGAATCAGCAAATTTTTGGCTGCCAACAATTGATAATTTGGAAAATCTGCAATCAGCGCATTCAAATCATTTATAGTAGGAGGCGTATTGAAATAAATGGCCGCCGAATTGGTATAGGCTTGTAAATTAACGTTTTCTGTGCCGTTGAAGTAAAAGAGTTCTGCATTGTCCAATGTCCAATCGGATTGTGCTTGACTAAAATTAAATGATAGCATTAAGCCAAATAAACCAACAAGTATGTGATTTTTCATTAATGTGTATTTTGTGTGTAAATAATTATGATTTCGTAAGTCTGTGTATTGCTTTGACTTACTTTACAATTGCCTTTTGTGGGAGAAAATAAATCTGAGATTAGGTAATGTTGAGTGAAGGATTGTAAGAGGAAAATTGGTTTGCAAATAGAAAAGCGAAAGTTGTGATTTTTTCATCAAAAAAGAAAAGAGGAGAAATATTTAACATTGGAGGAGCATAGAATAGAGTGTTACTTACTGATGTTACGCAAAACACCAAATTGCAAATGACACAAAGTGTCACTTGTTTACAAATCGTCGGCTGTCGAAGCCACTCTAATTCAAAACATACCAGCCTTAGAGATTAGCGAATAGTGTAGAATAAGATACTATTTGCGTAACATGAGTTACTTATATCTAAAGTAAAAAAGTGGCTCTATAAAATAGATAGATAGATGGATATGAGCAGATGAATGATGTAGTATTAGTAGGATGGGAAACAAAACATTATCACTGGCAACCAACTTCTAAGAAATAGCTAATTGCCAGTAGCTAAAGAAGGTAAAATAATGAAACCAGTTTCTAATACAGACACAGCACATATTGAACAAAGCTTAAATGATCCTGATAGTAATTTACTCTTCCGATTTCTCCTCTTTCTTCGTTTCTTTCTTTTTACGTTTAGAAGGACGACTCTTGCCATAAGAACCACTATTGATTTTTCCTCTTTTGGTACGTTTATCTCCTTTACCCATAATAATAATTTTTATTGATTTGATTCAAAAAATGAAGGCAAAGATAGAGAAATAAATAAGATTTGAAGTAGCTGAAACCAAATTAGGAATGGTTTAATCAGCAAATCCCAAAAAATCCTTCAAACCAGAAAACTCACTTCTTTGCTTTTACTTCATACACTTTCTCCGTATAGCCAAAAGCGTCATTTTCGCCTTGTACCACTACGCGAATGACGAACGGACTCACGTCATCAGATTGGTAGAAAGAAAAGTTGGCTTTTCCGTTTTTATCGCTTTGTAGCCCTGGATTCCAATAAAGTTGTGGGCGAAAAAAGGGCTGACTGACGCTTATCTTATTGGCATCAAAGGTAGGAAAATCCGCTTTTGTTTGTAAGCCATTGATCGTGAACAAATCTTCTGCATCTTTTTCCGCCATAGGTACATCGCGCAGGTTCGTCGTAATTTTTGCCACACCACTGCGTCCAATTGCTTTCAGCTTTTTCCTTAGATTATCCGTTTTGTACATCAATTCCACTTTCTGAATATAGTCCATATCCATACGCGCTACAAAATCGGCATCGCGTGTGAGTTTACCGTCAATAATAAAGAGTGGCGTACCAGAGAGTTCGGTGTTCGCGGATCGGCGTCCCGTTGGATTGTATATGCTGGCTCGGTAGGTACTGTCTTTTTGTAAGAAAAATTTGAGCGGTGTGAGTAGTTCTCCAAAAAAATCATACATGAACTCAAAAGATTCGTATTCGTCTATGATGTAGGTGGCAGAAGGTTCTAAATCCAAGACATCCAATTCAATTTCTGCTGGTTCTATTTGGCTTTCGAGTGATTTGTAGAGCTGAAAAATCTTTTTCCGCTGGCGACTTAATGCAATATATTCTTTGATCTTTTCGGTATAAATTAGTGCTTGTTCAATGGGCGGCAACTGGCGTTTTTTCAAGTCGATACTGACTTCCATGTGCTCAAATTGGTAGCCAATGAATTGCACAGGGCGTTCTCCATAAAACAAAGGCGGCTTAAAAGCAAACTGCCCATTTTCATCCGCCGAACTATAGAATATCCGATCTTCTAGGCTAGAATACATCCCCAAAACACTCGCTCGCACAGCTTGTCCGTTCTCGTTTTTAAAAGTTCCCCGTACTGCAATTTCGTTTCCCAAAAAAGCAGCTAGCTTTTCTTTCTTGATTAGGCTATTCTCTATCAATCGGCTATCGCTTACGGATACAGAAATATCACTTGCAAGTGGATTTCCAGATTTATCTTTCACTGATACTTCTACAAAAACTTGTTCTCGCGGACTGTAATTTGATTGATTCAATTGAATCTCTATCTGTAAATCCTCCAAATCACTATTGGGCTGTCCTGAAAAGTCATCTGCTATAATTTGATCTATTGCAGCCAAGTCGTTGTAAATGGGAAAAGTAATGCTACTCAACACCACATCCGTATTTTCTGAAGGTAAATCAGGCAACTGCTCCTTTATCGCTATTATCTCTTTTGACTCCAAATCTTTCAAGTTGCCAGTCGGAAAAATAGAGAGTCGATACCAAGCAGATTTCAAATCAAAAGGGATTTTGTAATAAGAAGATACGTACGATTTTCCCTCATTTTGTAAAAAGTATCGACTGACAACTGCGCCCTTATCATCAGAAATCACAACTTCTAAAGTCACTGCTTTTTGCTCGTATGCTTTCGGTAAGTAAAACTTATACCACAGTACTTCTCCCGTCACATAAAAAGACTTGTTTAAGTGTAGTAAAGTGCTGTTTTGTGCAGAGGGCATCTGTAAAACAGCGCATATTAGAAGGAATATTAGTGTAAAACGATATAAAAATTTCATATTGTAAATTTAAGGTAGCGCACAAAATAGTCAGTTTATACCCCAAGGCAATCGCAAGAAAATTTTTTCTGTTTATAATTTTGATATGTTTATTTGCTTATCTGACAACCACTGACCAAAAAAAGTAAAATCAAGGGAATTTGTGCAATAAATAGATCAACAAAGTCTAGCTTTCTTGCGATTGCCATAGTTTATACCCTAGCTCTGCTACTCTTCCCAAAAATCAGGTCTTGTTGTCTGGCTGCCTGCTTCCGATGCACAATCACAACAGAGCAAAAAAGGGCAAGGCATTCCCATGACGGGTTGTCTTGGACAAGTGCTTGGGATGTTGAAAGTGCTTGGAGGAACGTAAAGCCGAACCGTATCTTGCGAAAGCGCAGAAAAATAACCAAAAGCTTCTTTTTCAGGATCATCTACATCGCGAATATTTGAAGTAATTCTTCCGACAGGCGGACTAAAAATATTTCCGTCAGCAGCGAAGGTTTGTTGCACTTGCTTCCAGTAATTGAAGGAACCCTCACTCAAAGAACGCTGAAATATCGTGTAGTAATAGCCTTCTGCGAACTCAAAATTTAGGAGTAGCTCTGATAAGGGAAAGTCATTGACAAAGTCAGATTTAGCGACTGTGGCATCAAATAGGTAAGTATTAGTAATATCTATACTGTTTGTAATGTAACAAGTGGTAGGAACAAAACCAGCAATAAAGGCAGAGTCTGTCAATCTGAAAGTGCGTTGAGGCACCCAATGTAGTCTAGCAAATTCTCCAGTTTCCACTGTTTGAAGGGGTGCGTTGATAAAAAAACTAGCAAAGTCAAAGTTTCTTAAAGAACCATTATCATCCAGACGAGATTTCATTGTTCTCTTCACGCTCATTTGTCCTTTTCCGACAGGACGCGGCATCCTTTCAAATTCAGATTCGAAGGTCTGTCCATTAAATAAAGCTACCCGAATTTTGTACTGCTGATCGAATGCTATCTTGATAGGATCAGTTGTATTGGAAAATTGATAATAATAGACACCGTCACGAATAGAAGGGATTTCCATTCTATTTCCTTCTGCGTCTATCAGTTCCACAAAACGTGCCCTTACCGCAAGTAAACTGCTGGTCTCAAAGTTGAAGACATTTTCCAAGTAAACTGTAATCTCAGCAGGATCGCCCATGATAAGTTCTCCTCGAATGTCAATGTTTTCATCTAAGCCCTTTGGAATTTCTAATTCAATCTCATCCAAACAGGAAGTAACTACTGCTAAAAGTAAGATGCAAAATATGGGTGAAAGTCGCATAATTTCAAGTGTTTAATGACTGCTAGTGGAATTAGCTCGACTTTAGCTATTGGCACTTAGTTGTTGGCTATTATCTACTAAGTACTTCTTAATCAAGCGTTTAAATTTATTAACGGTCGGTCTTTTTGGAAGATCGTAGCAAAATACCAATTTGATTTTGGCTCGCCAATCAGCTAAAGGCTAAAGCCCGGATTAGTTGATTGTAAGTAAACTTTCGTCACTCCTCGCGCTCAGCTCCTTGTTGTTTCTCTACAATATCTCAAAATTAAAAGTGAGCGAAGGAAAAGCTGTTCCTAGAATTGCTAATTTATTGGCTTGCACCAATTGGAAAGCTGCTTGGGTGTAAAAAACAGAAAAGGCATTTCTTCTGGCATATACATTATAAATAGAGATCGTCCAACTCGTCCGAAATTTTTGATTCTTTTTGTAGCCTTGTCCCAAAGTGTAAGCAATATCCATACGATGATAATCGGGAATACGCAGTTCATTTCGCAAAGAGTAAAGCGGCAATACCAAACCATTAGCCAATCGCGTATTTCCGACGGGCGGCGTAGTGGGTCGCCCAGTGCCATAGATGAAGTTGACCGTGAGGGTATTTCTACGATTGGGTTGATAATTGAATACGATAGAGAGGTCATGTGGTTTGTCAAAATTACTTGGATACCAGTTGCCTCGATTGATACCTTCCACTAGGCGTTCCGAGCGCGAATAGGCATAGCTAATGAATCCATTGACGACGCCCGAGTTCTTTTTCAAGCTCACTTCTACTCCATAAGATCGACCCGTACCATCTAATAATTCCGTCTCCAGTTGTTCATTCATCACCAACTGTGCAAAGTCTCTATAATCAAATAATTGATCGACGTAGCGACCAAAAGTCTCCACCGAAGCTTCGTATAGATTATCGTTAAAATTCTGAAAATAACCAATCGAAAAATTATGCGACCGCTGCGGTTCAATGTATTGTGTACTCAATTGCCACTGACTGGTCGGTATGGGCGCATCGCCATTAAAAATTTGATTGATAAATTGGGAAGTTCGGCTGTATCCACCCTTGAGGGAAGTATTAGTGTTTAGTTTGTAGCGCAAAGACAAACGCGGCTCAAAACTGCTGTAAGTTTCAATTACGTTTTCCAATAAACTGCTGCCCGTAGTACCAACCAAGCTAGGTCTCGTTTCATCTTCGTATTCAAATACCGTTTTTGGACCTAGAAACTGATAGAGCGCGAAACGCAAACCACCTGAGAGCGTCAAGCGTGGAGAAATATCCCAATTGGTGCTTGCAAAAATGGAGGATTCCAGCCCTTTTTCTCGCTCTAAAGATCTATTGACCACCAAAGAACTATCATTGACAGGGCTTTGCGTTCCTGGATCTACTTGATAGTAAATACTCGCAATGCCTGCATCAATTTGAAGATTATTGCTCGGCGTAAAAGTCAGTTGTTCTTTGGCTTTCAAATAAAAAACATCATTGTCCAATTGAGCTGCATCAACGCCCTGTAAATCAAATCGTGCACTTTTGTATTCGCTGCCCACTATCGTAAAATTAGATAGCGCATTGTCAGAAAAAATATTTCGATAGGTAAATTGCCCTAGCAAGGTACTGTATTCAAAGCCAAATTCTTCGTTATACGTAAATTCGTCTTCGGAAGCATAGCCAGAAAGTACAATGGTATTTTTATCGTTTAATCGAAAGGTGAGGCGTGCATTGGCATCATAGAAAAAGGCAGAGCTTCGTTGCACTTCTAAAACATCTATTAAGTTTAAAATCCAGTCAGAATAAGAAGATCGCACACCTACGATGAAAGAAGCCTTTTCTTTTGCAATCGGACCTTCCACACTCAAGCGACTAGTCACTGGTCCGATACCCGCTTTGATGCCAAATTTGTTGAAATCGCCGTCTTTCATACGCACGTCCATGACCGAAGCCAAGCGACCACCGTATTCAGCAGGAATATTTCCTTTGTACAAATCCACACCACCGACCAAATCTGCATTGAAGGTGCTGAAAAATCCGAGTGCGTGCGAAGAGTTCAACAAAAAGCCCTCGTCCATTAATACAAGATTCTGATCGACATCGCCACCACGAACATTGAAACCCACCGCACCTTCTCCAATAGAACTGACCCCTGGTTGCAGCAGTAAACTCTTTACGACATCCGCTTCTCCTAGAAAGGCAGGTAATTTTTTAAGGCTCTTCATGTCCAAAGTCGTCAAACCCACTTGCGCATTTTCTACATTGGCATCCGCTCGTCGCGCACTCACCGTCACCTCACTCAATTGCACCGCCGCTTTGGATAGATCAACTTTGAAATCGCCGTCGCTATACACATTAATGACCTTCACTTCACTATCGTAACCAATGTATTGAATGACCAGTTCGTGTTCCCCGACGGGCAATTCTGATGCAAAAGTACCATCTATATCCGTCACCGTCCCTTGCTCCAAATCTGTCCAATTCAAGGTCGCACCAATGATGGGTTCACGCGTCTCGGCATCTCTCACAATACCACTCACTTTTGAAATCCCATTGGGCGAGAGTTGGTCAATACTACCCACATTAATTGGACGTACCTTAGCCACTTCTGTACTCCCCGTCAAAGACTTTTCCAATCCTTGATAATAGTCGGAGGAATAAACCTCTTGCAGGATTCGGTCGGGAGCAATGATGATCGCATAATCCCGATAGCTGGTGTAGCCCAATAAGGTCTCTTTGAATAAGGCATCCAAAACCGTCGTTAGAGGTGCATCTTGAAAGGAGAGCGTTAAGCTGCGGTTGGGTAGTTCTGCTTCTTTGTAATAGAATTTAATGGGCAATTGGCGATCCAATTCTTCTAGTATAATCCGTGCTGATTTTTTTTGATAATTAGCCGTTACAGTGAGTTCTTTGATATTTTGTGCGGCTAGACAAAGACTAAAAAATGCGAAAAGACCGCACAATAGGACACGGCTACAGGTCGAGTGTTTCATACTAAATTCAGATTTGAATACAATGGTAGTTGATGCTGGTGTTGTACTAATGGCAATTAATAACTGATGTTACGCAATAGTGTGTTTTAGTGCGAGAAATCTAGTAGCTTGTCAAAGCTACCGTGTTTTGAATTAGAGTGGCTGTCGAAGCCACTCTAATTCATGAAAATTCTTTCGGAGCGAGCCATATTTGAGCTAAAAGCTCAAATATGGCTCGCTCCTGAAAGAATTTTCCTACAAATCGTCGGGTTCGACCTGTCTG
>JBCCRX010000207.1:0-11550 GCA_039201015.1 Bacteroidota bacterium
ATACATAAAACACGTCAAAACAGAGTTAACTTATTGATTATCAGATATTTAATTTTTTGTAAAAATCGTGCTTCAAAAATTAAAACATACTCTTACAGTTTAGAGCAAAAAATGACATTTCTAAATCCTGAATAAGAAATTGCTAGACTTCTTAAATCTGGCTTCTTACTCATGTACTATTGATGTTGTTACAATGAAAATGAAAAGAATACGATAAACTATGTTCGTCAACCTACAACAACGCTCCAAAGAAGAAGAAATCATGGATGATTTGGAAAGTTCGGGTCAAATTATTGATCAGACTTTGAAGGAATTAGAAATCATCAATCGTCTCTTGGGCGGAAATCAAATTAGCATAGATGCTTTGGCTAGTTTGCTGGAAAATGTTGATAAAGAGATCATTACGGTCTTGGATTTAGGTTGTGGTGGTGGCGATATATTGATGCTTATGGCAGATTGGGCGCGAAGAGCAAATCGTAATATTCGTTTTATCGGCATAGACGCCAATCCAAATATCGTAACTTATGCAGAAAAGAATTGCAAGGACTATCCAGAGATTTCTTTTGAGACTTTAAATATTTTCAGCCCTGAATTTCGTTCTCTAAAATGCGATATTTTACACGCCAGTTTATTCACGCACCACTTCACCCAAGAGCAACTATTTGAGCTATTTTCAACTTTCAAACAACAAGCCCAAATCGGTATCATTATCAATGATTTGCACCGTCATTTCTTGGCTTATTATTCCATTAAATGGATCACTCGATTTTTTTCTAAATCGCCTATGGTGCAGCACGACGCCGCGCTTTCGGTCGCTCGTTCTTTCAGAAAAGCTGACTTAGAAGAAATCATGCAGAAAAATAAAATGACCAATTACGAATTGAGTTGGAAATGGGCATTTCGGTGGAAGTTGGTGATTGAGGTGTAAGATTTTACAAATCTAGGTTTTGAGGCAGGTTGATTCTATAATGTGTGCATAATAAGTTGCACAAATGTTCAATTATACAAAAAGAGCAGCTTGTTTTGGATTTACATGGACACGTCGAGTCTATACAAATCCATGAGGGTTTAAAAAGGATAAAAAATGGCTGAAAAGCCATTTTTTATCCTTTTTAAACCCTCATCAAATCAATTTGGCTCAATGCCAAGTTGATTTGAAGCAAATGATCTCGTGATTTTTTTACAGGAGTGCAATTTGTTACACACACTTCTACAATCAAATGAATAAACTCACGATTTTTTTTAGTATTATTGTAAGTGACATCGTATTCCAATCCTACTAAAATTATAAGCCTTCTTAGTTTCCGCCGCTTTGCGGCGAAAACAGGGGGGATTTAAGAGGAGAAACACAATATTGCGAGCTGCCGTAGGCGGCGAGCTGGTTAGCATTTTAAAAAAAGTAGGGTAGAGTAGTGACATCACTGACACAGTGAACAAAAACAACACAGCATACAAAAATTTTTTCCATGAAAGAACTGACACCTTTTTCTGCCATTCCACGCAAAGAATTACACACACAACTACCACAAACAAACTTTGATTTGATCGTCATCGGTGGCGGCGTGACGGGCTGTGGCATCGCTTTGGATGCCGCTAGTCGAGGATTGAAAACCTTATTGCTGGAAAAGGGCGACTTCGCTTCTGGCACGAGCAGCAAATCAACTAAATTGATTCACGGCGGCTTGCGCTATTTGAAGCAATTGGAGATTGGTCTAGTGCGAGAAACTGGAACAGAAAGAGCCATCGTGCATCGTTTAGCACCCCATTTGGTGCTGCCCGAAAAGATGCTGTTGCCTTTGATAGAAAACGGCACTTACGGTAGAACGGCTACTTCTTTTGGGCTGAAAGTATATGATATTTTAGCGGGCGTGAAAGGCAAAGACAAACGTCGGATGCTTTCTAAAAAAGAAGCTTTGGAAAAAGAACCCTTGCTCGACGAAAAGGTGCTAAAAGGAGCAGGTTATTACGCAGAATACAGAACGGATGATGCCCGACTGACCATAGAATTGATAAAGACGGCTGCTCGATACGGCGCATTGGCATTGAATTATTGCAAAGTGATTGACTTCCTATACGAAGAAGGAGAAGTGAGTGCTGTGGTGTGCGAAGATCAGGCAATGGGCAATACTTTTGAAGTCCATGCTAAGCATATTGTTTCGGCAGGTGGTCCTTGGGTGGATCAATTGAGGAAAGTAGATAACTCACTGAAAGGCAAAAGTTTGCATCTGACTAAAGGTGTACATATTGTTGTGCCACATGAAAAATTGCCCGTCAATTACTCGGTCTATTTTGATGTACCAGACGGCAGAATGATGTTCGCAATTCCTAGAGGAAAAGTAACTTACATCGGTACAACGGACACGACTTATAAAGGAGATTTGAATCGAGTAGTGGCTACTGCCGAAGATGCTCAATATATTATGGAGAGCGTCAATAATGCTTTTCCTTCTATTCAGTTGCAAATGAAAGACCTTATTTCCAATTGGGCGGGGCTGCGTCCGTTGATCCACGAAGACGGAAAATCGCCTTCTGAACTCTCGCGTAAAGACGAGATTTTCATTTCAGATACAGGACTAATTTCCATTGCGGGCGGTAAGTTGACGGGCTATCGTAAAATGGCGCAGCGTATTGTTGATCTTGTCGTGGAGCAAGAGGAAAGCCGTTCGTTCAAAGATTGTTTCACGAAAGAGATTAGTTTGACGCCAGTACCACTTCCTAATTACGCAGCAGTAAAAATCTATATCGAAAACTTGAAAGAGCGGGTACATGCACTTGGTCTGAGCGACTATCATGCTTGGTATTTGACAACGACTTATGGCAAGCAAAGCGAATTGATCTTGGATAAAATGCAAGACATGGAAGGTGCTAGCGCAGGTACTCGACTGTTGCGCGCGGAGTTGTGGTTTGGAGTGCATTATGAAATGGTGCAATCACTGACCGATTTTTTTGTTCGCAGAACGGGACGGCTTTACTTCGATATTCTTAGCATTGAGCCAGCGAAAGACATCATTGCGGAGGATTTGCAAGACTACTTGAACTTGAATGATGCACAACTTATAGAAGAAAAAGAGCAATTGCAGACTCTGCTGTACGATGCCACGCATTATTATGAGGAGGAATTGGTGTAGAGGAGTTGGTTCTATTAATAGACCTAAGAGGGAATAAAGAACGGCGTTTTTCATTCTGTTTTGAAAAGATAAAGAGTATAGATCTATCTTTCAGACGTTTACTAATCAATAGTCCGTGCAATTTTTGAACTACAAAGGATATACAAAACACAAAAATTTGATATTCAAAGAGTTGCACTTTTACTGTTTTGTTCTATAATCTTTTGATTATCAATCATACACGGACTATTGCTAATTATTTGCGAGTTATATGCAAATTTTCGTTACAGGTGGAACAGGTTTTCTAGGTTCTTACCTCCTTCGTTATTTAGTACAAAGAGGATATACCCAAATTCGTGCTTTGAAACGGAAGAATAGCCCTATGGCATTGGTGGAGGAAGTGTCTGAACGAATCGAATGGATAGAAGGCGACATTCTAGATGTAGCGGTTTTGGAAAGCGCGATGCAAGGTGTACAGCAAGTTTATCACTGCGCAGCAGTGGTTTCTTACGATCCAAAAGAACGCGATTGGCTATACGAAGTCAATGTGCAAGGGACTGCCAATGTAGTGGATTTAGCACTTGAAGTGGGGATTGAAAAAATGGTACACATCAGTTCGATTGCAGCTTTGGGCAGGAGCAAACGCAACAATCAACTCGACGAATCTGCGGAATGGCAAGGTAAGGAAGGTCAATCGCATTACTCCGTCAGTAAATATCTGGCAGAAATGGAGGTGTGGCGCGGCATTGCAGAAAGTCTGAACGCGGCTATGATTAATCCTTCCGTGATTTTAGGTAGTGGCTTTTGGGAAAAAGGAACGGGTAAAATTTTCATGAATGCTTGGAATGGATTTCCCTTTTATCCGCAAGGTGGCACGGGTTTCGTAGATGTGCGTGATGTCGCAAAAGCCGCCATCCAGTTGATGGAAAGTGATATTACTGCCAAGCGTTACATCATCAATGCCGCCAATCTTTCCTATAAAGATCAGATGTTCCAGATGTCGAAAGCCTTGAACAAAAAACCACCTTCCATTAAAGTGACGCCATTGATACAGGAAGTGGCTTGGCGACTAGCTGCACTGCAAGGCTTTTTTTTGAGAAAGCGTCCTTTTATCACCAAAGAAACGGCTCGTATGTCCGCTAAGCGTTATTACTACAATGCGCAAAAATCTATTACAGATCTAGATATGAATTATATTCCTTTTGAACAAACGGTTCAGGAAACTAGCCAACAACTGGAGCAAGCCTCGAAGGAAGGCTTTCGTACAAAGTATTTGCCTCTGAAGTAATTCAAAATCAGGCTACCATCATCAGCGAAGACTGAATTTCCTATTTAATAGTTAGGCAAATCTAGCAAACAATAAAACCACCCTTCTATTCTTTCTACATTAAACAATGCACTCAACCAATGAAAAACATAAAAATACTAATCGTAGAAGACGAAATGATTATCGCGGCTAAGATTTCTCTGCATTTGGAACAATTAGGTTATGAAGTAGCGGGTATCATCCCAAGAGGGGAAGAAGCAGTACTGCATTGTCGAGAGCATCGACCTGACATCTTACTACTGGACATCAATTTGAAAGGCTTGATTGACGGTATAGAAAGCGCGCAGGTGATTCAAAAAGAAATGGATATCCCAATTATTTATCTCACTGCCAATGCCGATGAAGCGACTTTCAATCGAGCCAAAGATACGCGTCCTATGCTTTCATTTCTAAACCCTACAAAAAACTAGACCTCCAGCGTGCCATCGAACTCACCGTGAGTAGAATGGCGCAGAACAAAGGTACGGTGATTAAAAATGAGCAACAACAAGAGGATTCTTACCTGCTTTCTGATCGTATTTTCGTTCGTCAAAACAACAAAATGGTCAAGCTTTTCCTAAAAGATATTCTTTATGTAGAAGCAGAGCGCAGCTATTGCCGTATTCATAGTCCAACCAATGAATATTTATTGTCTATTCCATTGAAAGAGCTCGCCGAGAAATTGCAGCCCAATCATTTTATGCGCGTGCACCGCTCTTTTGTCATTAATTTACAGCAAATAGATGAAGTGGCAGAGAGTCATGTGGTGATTAAGAAAAAGGCAGTACCGCTCGGTAAGTCTTATCGGGAAGAGTTTTTGCAGCGGATACAGTTGATTTGAATACTTGAGCGCGCAATAAGAACATATAATTGAATGGAGTGTAAGGATTTTTTAAACACCCAAGATCACAAAAGGACATCGAAACAAAGTAAGCACTTAGATGTCCTTTTGTGTTTCAAAGAGGCTCAAATTTCAAATACCAAAGATCACAGAAGGACACCGAAATAAAACAAACGTTTAAATTCACTTGAATTCACTTAGGTGTTTCAAAAACTCCTCGGAAACCCAAACCCGACTTTCGGAAGTCCTCACTTTATATTTTTTTCTTTTTTCGTACCTTTAACCTTGTCACTTAAAAAGAATTTAAAATCCTTTTGGTGACGATCAAAAATCAAATGCAAATGAATACAAATATTTCCACCATGAATCAGCATCAAAACCTACATCAATTTGACTACCAAATACCCACACCTGTAACGCCAATTTTGGGTCGAAAAAAACAGGTCGAAGAACTGAGTGAACTCTTACAGCAGCACCGAATTTTGACCATCACAGGTGCTGGCGGTATTGGTAAAACAAGAATTTCGCTAGAGATCTGTAATGCTATTCAGCAGGAGTTTCAAGATGGTATTTTCTTTGTTTCCATGGCTACTTTGAATGATGCGAAAGAGGTCATTCCTACATTGGCGGATAGTTTGGGCGTGACAGAAGTAGGTGGCAGAGATTTGGCAGAAGGGGTGTCGAGCGTGCTTTCCGATAAAAAAGTCTTATTGACTTTAGACAATTTGGAGCATGTGATTTCTGCAAGCTATGAGATTTCGAATTTAATCGCACAATGTCCTAATTTAAGTGTGCTTTGCACGAGTCGGACACCACTAAAAATAAGAGCGGAATACGAATATGCCTTGCCGCCATTGGCACTTCCGAGCGACACCACTTTCGATAAACTGCTTGATTATCCTGCTATCGAACTCTTTGTCAAGTGCGCCCAAAAAGTCAATAGAGACTTTGAACTTTCCGAAGAAAATGCACACGAAATCACTGAAATCTGCCGCCGAATAGACGGTCTGCCACTCGCTCTGGAATTAGCCGCTGCTTGACTGCGCATCCTATCGCCTAAACAATTGCTGCAGCATCTGGGTCAAGCACTGGACTTGCTCACCACTGGCGCGAAAGATGCCCCAAAGCGACACCAAACCCTACGAGCAGCTATCGACTGGAGCTATACGCTACTCAATGAAGCAGAATGTCAGTTGTTCAGACGACTATCCGTTTTTGCAAAAGGCTTTAGCCTACAAGCCGTCCAAGCCGTGTGCTACGAATCAGCCACCAACCCTTTTGTCGCCATCAACGAAATTGAATCCTTAGCGGAGAAAGGACTGGTCGAACGAATGGGTAAGGAAGGTCGATTTACCCTTTTGCAAACGATCAAGGACTTTGCAATGGAAAAACTAATCGAAGCAAAAGAAGAAGAACGCATACAGCACAAACACGCGCAGTATTTTTTGGAATTTGCAAGCTATCTTAGGGAAGGTGCAGAAGGACAAGAACAAGACAAACGGATGCGAGAAGGCATAGCGGAAGAAGCGAACACATCAATTGCATTGAATTATTTGCTGGAAAAAGCTCAAAAAGGAGATACCGAGGCAGGAGAAATGGGCTTGGGCATTTGTAGCGAATTGTGGATGTATTGGCACATACGTGGAAAACATAAATTGGCGGCAGACTACATTACTTCCTTTTTAGAACATACGGACGATGAGCAAATTAGTCTTTACAAATGTGGCGCATTGTTCTGTTTACAAGTAGCTACACTCACTTTGGGAGAACTTGACCGATGCCAAGAAGCGGCGATTCGTTCCTACGAAATGGCAAAAAAAATCAACGATGAAGTAGCCATTGGTAAAGGACTAATAGCGATGAGCTTTGGTCATCTGCACCTCGACCCAACTTTGGCAGTCAACTATAGCAACGAAGCAGTAGCTGCCTGTAGAGCATTGAATAAAGGCTATTGGAAAGCCCTGTCTTTGTGGCAAAATGGATTGTTACATTTGATTACAGGGAATTTGGAAGTCGCTAAAGCAAGCTATTCAGAATCTTTTCGATTGTTTCAAAAATTGGAAGACAACGAAGGTAAAGGATGTGCGCAAAGCGGCTTGTCCATGCTAGAATTTATTGCAGGGAAGTACGAAAAAGCCATCGAACTTTACGAAGCGACACTAGCTGCCTTCAAAGCAGTTGGTGATCGCTTGGAAGAGGCGCGCATTGCGTATGAGCTATCTTGGGCATACCTCGCCATCAAAAATACGGAGACGGCTTTGGCACAAACACTAGAATCCATTCAAGCCTACCAAGAGGTCGGTAGCACGCGCGGCATTGGTTTGTCCATGAATGGATTGGCAGCCATAGAAGCCGTGAGAGGGCATCATAAATGCGCAGTGGAAATCGCAGCAGCGGCGGAAGAATTTGCACAACAAGAAGGCATCGCCGTCGAATTTGGCATCAGCAATCATGGAAAAGTCTATTTGGACAATGCCAAAAAGAAGCTCTCCAAGAAAGAAATCGAAGCAGCCGAAAAATTGGGTAGCACTTATACGCTAAAAGATGTATTGAAAAAGGTACAGCCCGATCCTAATGCCACTTCAAGACCTGCAACGGAATCTGCGGAGGCTATTTTCATCAAAAAAGTGGAAGCTGCTATCGAAGCAAATTTGGATGATCCTGATTTTGGAGTTCATCAACTATACGAAGCGGTTTCGATGAGTCAAATGCAAGTCTATCGCAAATTAAAAGCCCTCGTCGATCAAACGCCTTCTGAATTTATTCGCCTCTATCGCTTGCAAAAAGGTAGAGACTTATTGAAAACCACTGACCGAACGGTATCAGAAGTGGCTTATGATGTAGGCTTTACCGACCCGAACTATTTTTCGAGGGCTTTTCAAAAAATCTATGGGCTTACGCCTTCTGAATATCGGAAATAGCGTGTCGAAACGGCAATTTTGCAATAATTGTGCGACTGCTGTAAAGCCTTGTAAACGCCGTGCTAACTTTTTTCATCGCTTGCAAAATGCGTCCTTGATTTTGCAATTTGGGTCTAGGTACGCGCCTAAAAGTGCGCTTACCTTTGTAATATCAATTATTTATTCACGGAATGGTGGAACAGCGTAGTTTTCCGTTCGGAAACGGAAAGCACCTCCTCGGAAGTTAGAACGCTAGCTTCGGAAGAACGCACTTTGAACGGGCTTATTTCTAGCACACCTTTGTCCCATCATTCAATCAAACACAACTCAAGATGAAAACACAGAAAATGAATTTCGCTTTTTTGACCCTACTTTTTGCTTGCCTTAACTTAACGTTAATCGCTCAAGACTACAATCCTGACGCACACAAATGGAACGCAAATCCCGATCAGTGGCATCCTGCGATCACGCAAGTCGAACTGGAAACAGCAGGTATTCAGCCTTCTTGCCACATCAGCAAAACCAAAGCGATTTATAGCGCGATGCAGCAAGGCGATGTATATAGCTTAACTTCCCACTTAGGCAAAGAAGTACAATGGAACGATCAAAAGGAATTTCCTTATCCTGTAGGTGACCCAAATTACAATACAGACGGCATCGGTGAGCTACTATTCGGTAAAATGGGGCAAGGTTACTCCAATTGGGAGGTACAAGAATTGACTTTTAATGAATCTGCTAACAATACAATCACGGTCAGTGGCATCTATCAAGCGAGCCGTTCTGAACTGATTGTTCGCGTGCCTTTTCTGCATACTTGGACGTGGAACGGCAGCTATGTCACGCGCTTTCAACATTACGAAACGACTCAGGCTATTGCGGAGCGACCGTAGGCAGCACGCCAAGTTAGGAGCTAACTTCAAAGTTAGTTCCTAACTTAAGCAGGCTACAAGTACGAATCCGATACTATTTCATTCAGCTATACTAAAGTAAAAACATCATGCAAACAGTTGGCATCATTGGTGGGGCAGGCTTCATTGGGAGTCATCTCACCCAAAAATTCCTAGCGCAAGGGTATCGCGTGAAGGCTTCGGTAACAGATCCGAGCAAGCTCGAAAAGTATGCGCATCTGAACACATTTACAAATGCGAATCAGTTGGAAATCGTAGCATTAAGAGTGGAAAACAAGGCGCAGACAGCAACTTTTGTAGAAGGCTGTCACATCATCATTCATGCTGGCACACCTTTTCAACTAGAAGTCAAAGACCCAAAGACGGAACTACTTGATCCGACCCTTCAAGGCACAGAACATCTACTCGAAGCGGCAAGTCGTTCAAAGATGCTAGAGAAGCTGGTATTTGTTGCTTCCGTAGCATCCTACAATACCCATTTTCCGCTGCCGCCTGAAACAAAAAACCCAACGGAAGACACTTTCAACGAGCAAGACACACCTTTCCTGAGCGAAGAAAGTCATCCTTATGGGCAAGCTAAATTTTTAGCGAATCAAAATGTGGAACAATTCATACAAACACATCCGAATTTGGGCTTTGACATTACGAGCGTTTCGCCTGTGCTAGTCGTCGGGAAGGCGTTATCGAGCAGAGCTGATTCGACGTCTAGTGGACTGCTATTTTAATCAAAAATAGGATTGCGCCCAATCCATTCATCCAAATACTCTACGACCAAGACATCGAATTTGCGATGGTGGATGTACAAGATGTCAGCCGTGCTATTTATGCTATTTGTCAGCAAAAAGGACTACACGGCAAAAACTACATCTTGAGCAGCGAAAGTTGGCGCGTGTCTGACATTGCAGCCATGCTAAACGGCGAGCAACCGACGGGACAGGCGCGTATTTTCTATGAAAGCAAGGCTGCACAAAGAGATTTAGGCATCACCTTTCATGAGGCAAGTGTGCCGCTTCATGCTTTTAGCAGCTAAATAACCTCTACAAATCCATTTCATTTCTAAAACAAAAAAACACAATCAATGAAAAACGTAATGCTTTCTATTTTGGCACTCTTCATTTTTGGTAGTAGCCAAGCACAAGACAAGGTTCGCTATACACAGCAAGCCCCTGAAATCGAAACGACAAAGGCTTACTTCGCGGCTTACAATGAAGGCGATTGGGAGCAATTGAACACCTTCTATGCCAAAGATGCCGTCATCAGCCACAATACTTCGGGCGAACTCACCGCCATTCAACTGCTCGGCGGTTTTAAAGGAAATTTAGATATATACGCCGATTACAAATGGGCACCGATCGAAGAAGAACTGGAACGAGTCATTAACGACAAGAGCGAAATGTGGGTTTATGCTTGGGGAAATTGGACTGGAACACTTAAAGTTACCGGTGCTGTTGTCAATATTCCTACACATCACGCTTTTCAATTTAAGGACGGAAAAATAGTCAAAGAGTTTACTTACTATGATACTGCTGTTTTCAATGATGCCAAAAAAGCCGTTGATGCAACAACCAATCCACCCATTCATTTTATCGAAATGTGGACACCCACGGATACTTGGAAAAAGCTATCACAAAAAGAGCGTGGCGAATACATGGCAGGACTAGCCGAACCCATTCAAGGACTAATGGAACAAGGCGTAGAAATCATCAGTTGGGGACAAAATGACAGCGATACTGACCGACGTGGCGACTACGATTTTTATGCGGTTTGGAGTTTCCCGAATGCCGAAATAAAGCAAGATTTTGAAAAAGCCGTAGAAGGCTCAGGTTGGTACAAATATTTTGAGCAAAAGAACTTGGCTGGCAAAAATATAGGCGTAGAGGCGGTGATGGGGACGCTGATTGGAATGTGATTTTTGAGTTCAAATCGGTTTATGAAACAAAAAGTTAATCAACAAAAGTAGGCGTCTCGACTATGGAAACGCCTAGATCATAGTCAGAACATATCGCATAAATAGGTAGCAAGTTAGTAACGGACAAATAATAAGTTTCGCATTTTGACCGAGCAGACCTGTCTGATCGCTGGCAGGCGGGTTTTGTTCTGATACAAGGCGAAAAATAGGAACGCAGAGGAAAGAAAAAGCAAAAAAGACTAAGATTATTTTTGAATTTAAACAGAGATTATAGCTGTTGATACGTCACCTCTGTATAGCTTCAAAAAGTTAAGGGCATGACTTTCAAAGTCATGCCCTTAAGCATTTTTACAATTTTAGAAAGATAGCGAACAACAGATAATGAGTGATTTACAATCATTCTATACGCATTCACATCTGATATTTTGCTTTTATCACTTCACTTCATAAGCATCTTCTAAATCATCCTTCATCATCTCACCGATTTGCTCTTGCTTGGGTGCTAAGTCTGATTTATCCCCCATATCATCTATTTTATCCACTGCAATGAAGGGTGCTAATACCAAAGCTACAATAGAT
>JBCCRX010000208.1:0-11494 GCA_039201015.1 Bacteroidota bacterium
GACTTTAGAGCAACAGTACTATGAGTTCTTAGATGAATCGCCCTTAGCTGGCACGAACTACTACCGCTTAAAGCAAATAGACTTTGATGGAGCGTATGAATACAGCGAAGTGGTAGTTGTAGATATGCAGAAAGCAGATAAATGGGTTCAACTACAGTCTAACTTGGTGCAAGATCAACTGACGATTTTGGTAGCAGAAAGAGCCGAAATTAGCATTCTGAATGAAATGGGTGTCCTTATAAAGCAAAATGTTATCAATGGCAATAGTACCGTCGAAGTCTCCAATTTAGCGGCGGGAACTTACCACTTGTTAGCGAATGTGGCTGGTAGTATGGAGGTATTGTGTTTTGTGAAGTTGTAAACTCTACTACTTGAGGGATCGGATACTTCGAAGATATCTGATTCGTTTGCCAACAGTCGGGCTAAAGTCCGACTGTTGGAGATATTTTATCAGGAGTTGACCAATAGAAACTCACTTTTTCCTGTCATATAAACATTTCTTGCTATATTACTTAGCAAAACAAATACATCAAATGGAACAGCAGAATTTAGAAGACCTCCTAAAAGGCTTCCGAACTAAAGATGGAACAGCTATTGAAATTCCTATCAGTGGTTCTCTTGGACTACTTGCATACGGCGACATTGGACTCATAGCATGGCGACTGAAAAGACAAAAAGCAGATGGCAAAGCACAGTAAAAAATTATTGTTAATCGGTTGGGATGGGGCAGATTGGAAAACCATTAATCCCCTAATTGATCAGGGACTCCTACCTAATCTTGAGAAACTAGTTAACCAAGGTACAATTGGGAATTTAGCCACTCTCGATCCTGCCTATTCTCCTATGCTTTGGTCTTCCATTGGGACAGGAAAACGCCCTTATAAACATGGGGTGCTGGGTTTCAATGAACCTGTACCCAGCAGTGAAGAGGAAATAAGACCCGTATTGTCGCTTTCCAGAAAATGCAAAGCCATCTGGAATATACTTACGCAGGAAGGCTACAAAACGCATCTCGTAGGTTGGTGGCCCTCGCATCCAGCAGAACCCATCAATGGCGTAGCTATTTCCAACTTTTTTCAACGGGCTACTACGGCTAGTGCAGACAATTGGGAACTTACGCCCAATGCCGTTCATCCTATGGAAGCAGCAGCGCATTTTGCTCAATTTCGTATTCATCCCCAAGAAATTACAGGCAACCACTTATTCCCATTCATTCCCAATATCAATGAGCTAGGATCGCATTTCTCTCAACATATTACTCAGCTTGTTCGTATCATCGCTGAAAATTCTTCTTTACAGGCTGCCTTTACCAATATCATCCGTACCAGAGAGTGGGACTTTGCTAGTGTATATTTTGATGGTATTGACCGAACTTGTCATGAATTCATGCGCTACCATCCACCAAAGCGTCCACATATTCCGCAAGACGAATTCGACTTGTTCAAAGATGTAATCGTGGGAATGTATCGTTTCCATGATATGATGCTGGGAAGGCTAGTTGAATTGGCAGGTGAAGAAGCGACTATTATATTGGTATCCGATCATGGCTTTCAGCCCGATCATTTGCGCCCTAGAAATATTCCTTACGAACCCGCAGGCATTGCTTATGAACACAGTCCTTATGGTATATTTTTGGCAAAAGGAAAAGGAATAAAACAAGATAGTTTGGTGTATGGTGCTAGCCTATTGGACATCACACCGACTATACTTCATCATTTTGATCTTCCAATCGGAAGAGATATGGACGGAATGCCATTACTGTCCATCTATGAAAATCCAAACGTGCCTAAGCACATAGCAAGCTGGGAGGAAGTAGTAGGGGAAAGTGGTATGCCTAAAGCTGCCTTTTTAAATAACAAAGGGGCATTGGATGATATGATGCAGCAACTGATAGACTTAGGCTACATCGATCCCCCAAGTAACAATAAGAAAGAAGCTCATCTACAGACCAAACGCTTCTGTGATCTCAATCTTGCTAGAGCTTACTTTGACGGTGGAAAGATCGTAGAAGCAAAAGAAATTTTTGAACAGCTCCAATTCAAACAACCCAATGTACCGTGGATAAAGTTTCGACTAGCTACCTGTTACCAAATGTTAGGAGAACATCCCAAATGCCGCCAATTAATCGAAGAACTGAAACAAAGTCACTTCTATCAAGAAGATATGCTGACCACGATGGAGGTGAGCCTACTCATTGGAGAGCAATCGTATCAAACTGCCATTGACTTACTAGAAAAATTGTTACAGAAAGGCACTGTAAAACATGCGCAGGTCTATATGCAAGCAGCGCGCTGCTACTCTATGTTGGGGCAACCACAGAAAACAAAAGCTGCGACTGAAAAGGCATTGGATTTAGACTACGACAATCCAATAGCACATGAGTTTTTGGGCGTTTGGAACTACAACAATCAATACTACGATGCTGCAGTTGATTGTTTTTTAAATGCACTTGGACTAGATTACAACCTAGCTACCACCCATTATTACATGGGACGAACTCTGCTAGCATTGGGGAAATATGAGGAAGCAGCAAGTGCATTTGAAGTGACGCTTGAAATGATGCCACACAACAATCATGCAAGGCAACAGCTAGCTTATCTACTAAAAACCCATCTAGGAAAGCCCGCGGCATCTGTTCGAGTCATGCAGGAGTTTGGTAAATATTTGCAAGGAGAGATGGTGGTAGTGTCGGGCTTGCCTCGTTCTGGTACTTCTATGATGATGCAAATGCTACAAGCAGGAGGTTTGCCTTCGTTTACGGATGAAAAGCGAGTAGCCGATGAAAATAATCCCAAGGGCTATTACGAGCATCAAATTGTCAAAAAACTTCCGCACAATAAGCATTGGTTGAGGTCGGCAAATGGAAAGGTCGTAAAAATTATTGCCCCTTTAATCACCCATTTACCATTCAATTACAAATATAAAGTTATATTCATGCTCAGAAACCCACATGAAATATATAATTCACAAGAAAGGATGTTACAAAGACTGGGAAAACGTGAAAAAACAGGCACTTTTTCCATTGCACTTTTGGACAGTTTGAAAAAGACAGTACAAGAAAGTCGCCTTTGGTTGGACAAGCATCCAAGTGTAGAAGTCATCTATGTAGCGTATGAAGAAGTACTGAAAGCTCCTCTGGAATATGCTATAAAAATCAGTAATTTTCTGGGCGGTAGTGTCCAACCCATGGAGATGATAAAGCCAATTGATAATAGATTGTATCGGGAAAAAATAGAATCATAACACTAGTAATTCATTTGAGTATGAGAATTAAAAAATACGCACAACAACTACAACAGACAGAAAAGACAACTGATCGACTAAGAAAATATCAGTTGAAAAACAGGATTTATCTGACCACTAGCAATGGCAGAGGTAATGCGGCTATCAAAGTAAATCTTGCTACCTTACTTCCACTTGCAGCAGCTGCGTTGAGTCCTTTAGCAATACAAGCGCAAGCCTGTCCTACTTCACCGTCGGGAGCTACCTCTGCTGGTTGTTCTAATGCACCGTCGGGTAGTAACACGGCAGTAGTAGATGTGGATGGAGGCGGTGTTGATTTTTTCTTTACAGGTCAAAGTCTCGGACTAGGTCTGCAAGTAGTTGGCAATGCTAATCTGCGATTTGCTGGATATAATCAAGGTGGATTTTCGTATCTAAATAACTATACTTCCGGAAGTGTAGTTAACTCCGCAAATGTGACCATTCAGCTTCGTGCAGATGGTGCTACCCTTACCTGTAATAGCAGTGTGGTCACTATAGACGGCTATGCTAGCTTGGATTATAATACTGGAGATGTAGGAGGATGGGCGCCTGGAACTTCCTCAACTGGCTACATGGTCTTTGCAAAGAATAATACCCTTGGATTTGTTGAAGTCACTTGGGATGACGACACTAATGAAGTGACTATAGGTGAATTTGGAATTGCCACTGCTCCATTTGACGATCCGACAAATCCCGTGACAAGCATTGCTGTGGGTAATTGTGCTACTCTTCCCGTAGAACTCACCTCTTTCAAAGGAAAAGTGGTAGATGGAAGGGCAAAGCTTAGTTGGGAAACAGCTACTGAGATTAATAATGAAGGCTTTGAAGTGCAAAGAAGTGAGAACGGCAAAGATTTTAGAAAGATAGCTTGGATAAAAGGTGCTGGCAATTCCTTGGAAACTATCAATTATGAGTTTCAAGATGAAACGATTCTTTCCAACCAACCATATTACTACAGGTTGAAGCAAATGGACTTTGATGGAACGTTTGCTTACTCTGATATGATAACAATAGAACACATAGATAAAAATCAAACGAGTGTAGAAGATATATTTCCAAATCCAGTAGGAACAGCCTATGCTGATTTAGTCATCGCCTCTACACAGATACAAGATGCAACGATTAATGTGCTAGATGTTTTTGGCAAATTGATCTTTCAAAAGGAAACCACTCTCATCAAAGGACGCCATACGGTTCGTTTGCCATTAGCTAATGCTCAGGCTGGGCAGCATTTTGTTCAAGTGACCCTAGCCGATGGTACGACCTTCTTCAAAAAATTGGTGGTTGCTGGTGGGTAAGACAGAAGCTTTGCGTTTTGTGAAGTTGTAGCGATCCAATCATAGAGATCGGAGAGGTCAAAGGTCTCCGATCTCTAAACCGACTATTCGTCTATCCGTTTTAGCAATATATTTCTAAGGGCACTCAAAATCTGCTAAAGCATGTACTCGCTGCAACCCAAAAATGTTGTACATCTTTTGTTGGGTCATATCTTCTATGTACAATTTTTCTATTGAATTTTCAGTAGTTGTTTCCATAAGTCTGAACTTTCTGATTGTTTGTAAACATCCTGTTTTTCAATAAACAGCACCATTTCATCATAGAAAAGATTTAATCGCTACTCAGGCTGAACATACTCCAAATCTAAAAAAGCCTGATCTAAATGATTAAAATCTTGATCTGTCGTGAGTAAGGTGAGATCATAGTGACTAGCCGTAGCAGCAATCCAAAGGTCATTTTTTCCCATATTACGTGCTGTGAAATGATAGCCAGGCAACTTTGTCTTTGCTTGACTGAACGCATCTATATCACCGTATTTGCTGATGATTTCTTGATAGCCGATGTCGATTTGGTAAGTCAGCTCTAGTGTACGCTGAATAATATGCTGTTTTCGTTTGCCAATTCTAAATTTCTTGATGTAAGCATCAATTTCTCCTAAAGAGACAACAGACACATAAAGTACGTGTTCACCGCTCAATAGTGCATATTGCTTCTCAATCCGTTCAGCAAGTGCATTTTTTCTACTGTATGTGATAATTATATTAGTATCCAATAGGTAATTCATAGGCCTTTAGTCTAACAATTTCAGGGTTTCTGTCAATGGCTCATCCCACTCTACTTCTTCTGCTAGCTGCATATGATCTTCAAAACTGCTATGTCGTACCGTCTGCTCTGCCTTGATTTCCTCCAAACTCACCCCTGACTTCACCTCCATGACGGGGATATTTGGGTCAGGAAGTACGGAGGGCACAGGCTGTGCTTCACGATACAACGAACGCAACCTACCCAAGTCCGAAATATCCATAATAGCAGCAATTAGCTGATAACGTAATACTTGAATTTCATTCATAGGGAAAAGAATTTTTATAATAAAACATGCCTTCTTAACACCTCTCAAAAGCAGTTAGTTTCAATAATTACTACTCCATAAAAGTGTTTTTCGAGTAACGAAAGCGCTTATAATATCTGGGTGCATCTCAAAATATCGTTTTATTGATTAAAGGGCGAATTTTCGTCTGTATTTCATGCAGTCGCATCCGAAAATCTATAAAGGAGGATTTTCGGATGCTCCAAGGGATTTTTAAGGGCAAGCAGCGTTAAATCTTTAACGCTTCTTGCCCTTAAAAATCCCCCCTAGCAGAAAGTTTTTCACCTTTGAAAAAAACTTTCTGCGACATTTTGAGATGCGCTCTAATATCTTCATTTGCAACCTCCGTGCTACCGCTTGTAACCTCCGTGCTAGCCTGTCACGCCTTTGCTATCCATTGTCACGTCTTTGCTATTCCAAAATTCGCTGCCTAGTGACGGCACTTCATAATATTGTGTCCATTGATATTATTCATTCAAAACAAACAATGCTCATGACTTGCTCACAGCAAATTACTCTAGTTAGCAAAGATGACCACACTTATAACAATGATATTACGGTAACGGACATTCCAAAAGGATACTTTATTACCCTGACCAGTAATGATCCGCCCGAGGTGGGTGCTACCATTAGAACCATGCAAGTCAGCTTGATGCCCGCAGCCTGGGCGGAAGGCGGTACAAATACCGTCAACAGTGATCTCTATGTGAGACAAGATGGAGAGGTCGAAGTGAAAGCCATAGTCATTCAAGAGGGTAGTACTAAGTGTGAGAATACCACTACTTATGCTGATTAAAAGCTATATACTATGAAGATACGAATCGCCAACCCTTCTACTGCTGAGTGCATCAATCAGCTACGGCTCAATGCTTACAAGGCTGCTTCTGATGCGATCATTTTGGACTATTCTTTCCTGTACTGGAATAAGGAAGATGAAACTTCCACCATATTATTCATTGAAAATGACAGTGGTAAAATCATTTCGAGTATGCGCGCTAAAGTGCTTACTAAGAAAAAAAGTGTAGAAGCCAAATTTGATATTCGGATGCATGATAGGCTAGAATTACCTGCTTTGATTTTGGATAGAGCTTGCACCGATATTCGATACAGGGGACATAGGCTCTCGGCAATTTTACGTCACTTGTTCATCAGCGCTTGCTTAGATACAGACGTCAAAAATATTTTAACAACAGTGAATGCAGGTGCAAAAAGAATACCTGTGATGGAGTCAGTAGGCTATCGCTTTCAAGAAGCGGACACTAGTCATCGAACAAATAATGTATTCAAAAACAACTCTAAGGTTTTGCTAGGGAATATTCACCGCAGCATTTTTCCACAGGCAGCAATCAGGTCAAGAGAAGTCCTAGACTATCAGTTGGAGGCTTTCGAGATAGTTGATGGCTTTTATCAAAATATATCGAAATCTATAGAACAAGCTGTCAGTACATCAAGCTCAGCACTTTAACTCATAATCGTCCACCTAGAATTCAACTAGAAACTAAAAACTAGAAACTACACAACCATTGATTTAAGAACATTTAAAAACAAACATGATGAATCCGCACACCGCAACCGCACCTTTTAGTTGCACTTACACCCCCAACCTCCCAGAACTACTCACCAAACTCAATTGCTCCATTGTCATCAGCACCTTTCAGGCAGGGAAGATCGTAATGTTGAGTCCGCAAGACGAAAATACCCTTTTCCAGTTGGTGCGCGATTTCAATAAACCGATGGGCGTTGCTTTCAAAGAAGACTGGATGGCAGTCGCTACCGAAAGTGAAGTCATCCTACTCAAAGATTCTCCCGAACTTGCCAAAACATTTCCTCATGCACCCAATACCTACGACCATTTCTATTTCCCAAGATCCACTTATTACACGGGCAATGTAGATATACACGATCTACATTTTGGTAAAAACGGGGAGCTTTGGGCAGTGAATACTTCTTTCTCTGCCCTCTGCACCATCGGCAATGATTACAGCTTCTCTGTCAATTGGACACCACCCTTCATTTCTTCTATCAGCTCTGGCGACCGCTGCCACCTCAATGGCTTAGCTATGAAGGACGGCGAACCTGAATATGTAAGTGCTTTAGGCACAGGTGATACACCCCAAAGTTGGCGCGAAAACATCACCAAAGGAGGCGCGATTATTCACATCCCGAGCAAAGAAGTCGTCGCAACAGGACTCGCTATGCCGCACACGCCTCGCCTCTACGATGGCAAATTGTACTGTTTGCTTTCGGCAGCGCAAGAACTTGTCTGCATAGATGTCGAAACAGGCAAATACGATGTGGTCGCACACATTCCTGGTTTTGTACGTGGCATGGATCGCATAGGCGACTACCTCTGTATCGCGACCTCTAAGCTACGCAAAAACTCCTCTACTTTTCGGCATCTACAAATAGCAGATGCAGCAGATAAAGCCACTATTACGATGTTGCATTTACCCACAGCAAGCATCGTTTCGCGCTTAGAATACCAAATGAGTGTCGATGAAATCTATGATGTACAATTATTGCCTGATGCGCTACGCCCCAATTTATTCAATACTACTTCAGGTATGCACAATCAAGTTTTGCATCTACCCAAAGCTACTTTTTGGGCAATGCCATCACAGCAAAAACCGCCACAACGGAAAGTGGTACAAAAGCAAGTGGAGGTAGTGACTTAAAGGAAACCACTTAAATCTGTCAGAATCAGGATTCGCAGGATTAATGAATTTCCAGAATTTTAGGGACGAGGCAATAAATAAAGTAGGCAATATGAGGAAGTGTATTTTTTTCTTCATCGAGGCGTGAAAACCGCACCTAGCCTTAGCTAAGTAAGGCTTTTCACAACGACAAGGAAGGAAAAAAGACCGACTCAGATGCGTAGATTATTATTTTCCTCGTCCCTTAATATGGCGTAGCGAACCTATTCTGAGAATTCCAACATTCTGATAATTCTGATTCTGACAAATAGAAACGTCCTGAGTAAAAACCTCCCCCAATCAGGCTATCCAACAACCGTGCACAATCAAACACTTGAGCATTCAACACTATTTCATTAAAAGCAATCTTCAAACATGAGGAAGAACTACAACAAATCCACTTATCGGTCGCGACAGTGGCGAAAAGAATTTCGCAAACTAAGCGAACGTATGGAGCGAGCAGCCATGAATGGGATGATCCACGATTGGTCGCGTATCCGCAAGATCAAGCTGTTTCAACGGCTACAAAAACTCGCACGACGCTTGCGTGTACCCATGAAACCTGCCATTATCGCTTCTTTGCTGACCACAGGCGTCATCATGAAAAAGCCAATGGCAGCCGCCACAACGCCGATCAATGATCGCTTAGACCACAATGGCGCATACATCAGACCGATTAGTGCTTATCATGAAAATGCCTACCTTAATCATAGAGTAGCTTTCGTGGATGAGACAAGTGCCTTGAATTTGCGTCCTCCAATAGAAGGCGGAGGCATCTTTAACTACACGCCAAGCACAGCCTTGCAGCCTAAAGTGGAAGAAAAAGTAAGTCTTCCCGATCCATTGACAGATACAGCTATGAAAGCTATTTCAATGGACAACAACAGCGACTTTGGCGCAAACTACGGCATCTACGGTGGCACACTGAACTACAAAAAAGCAGCACTTGGCGATCCGACCGATCCACCTAAAGCACCGACGCAGCCTAAGCTCGCCAATGCCTTTTTAAATCAAGCAGGACAACTGCAAGTCAATGAACTGCCTGTGCTGACAGGGCAAGCAGAAAAAAATACGACGATTACGCTTGAAAGTAGTGTAGATGGCGTATTAGCGACTAACGTACAAGTGGATGCCGATGGAAATTGGCGCATACAATTGAACCAACGATTGAGTACAGGTACACACCACATCGTAGCAAAAGCCGCCAATGCCACAGGGAGTAGTGAAGCGAGTAGTGCTTTGACTTTACTGACAGGCGATACACAAGGTAATGGTACGATGAATACGGCTACAGGTAATTATGCAGTAGTCGGTGGTGGAAATTATAATCAAGCATCAGGTCGTTATTCAACGGTGAGTGGCGGATTTTTTAATACTGCCTCAGATAGTTATTCAACGGTGAGTGGTGGTGCATCAAATGAGGCTTCAAATAATTATTCAACAGTGAGTGGTGGATTTGGTAATACTGCCTCAAGTCGTTATTCAACAGTGAGTGGTGGATTTGGTAATACTGCCTCAGGTAGCTACTCCAACATTCCTGGAGGGTACAATCTTAAAGCTAAATCGTATGCAGAAGTAGTTATTGGTCTCAATAATGATACCACCAACTACCAGCCTACAACTGATGCCTTTATAGCTACAGATCGCCTGTTTATCATTGGTAATGGAACAGATGATAGCAATCGTTCCAACGCCCTCGTCATGCTTAAAAATGGTGACACTCAACTCAATGGTGTCCTTTCCTTAAGCAATGGCACAGATACTTTACGTCTTCCAAACAGCGACGGCACAGCAGGTCAAGTCCTACAAACCGATGGCATGGGCAACATCACCTTCGCCAATGCTTCAGGCGGTACAGGGGCATTTGCGACTTCCAATAATGTGACCTCCAACTCACCTGGTGATCTAGCTGCGGATGATTTTGTCTTTGGCTCAGATAGTTTGGACAATAAAGTACTAACAGGCACAGACGATGACGCTCGCTTTTTCTTTGATAAAAGTAAAGCGGCTTTTCGTGCAGGAGTCGTAGAAGGAGACGAATGGGATGAAGCCAATGTAGGGTCTTACTCTACCGTCACAGGTGGAAAGAACAACACAGCAGCAACGGCTTATGCGACAATCAGTGGTGGCGGTGAGAATGCAATAAAGGTAGATGGAACTGGCTCCTATGTGAATTATGCAACTATCGCAGGTGGTTATGCTAATGAGATTTTTGTTAACGCGATGGAATCTTATGCAAATCATACAACCATAAGTGGTGGTGGAAATAATAAAATACAAGTTGAGGGCAATGGTTCCTATGCTAATTACACAACCATAGGCGGCGGCAATAGTAACGAAGTTGAGGTTGACGGAATGGAATCCTATGCGAGTTATGCAACCATTGGCGGCGGTGTCGGCAATGCAATAGAAGTTTTGCGCGATGGTTCCTATGCTAATTATACAACCATAGGCGGCGGCGAAAGTAACAACGTCGATGTTGGAGGAATGGAATCTTCTGCGAGTCATGCAACCATTGGCGGCGGTGACGGCAATGCAATAGAGATAGATGGTGATAACTCCGATGCTACAAATGCAACCATTGGCGGCGGTGACAGCAATGCAATAGAGGTAGATGGTAATAACTCCGATGCGAATTATGCGACTATTAGCGGCGGTTCTAGTAATAGAATACAGATAGAGGATAATCACTCCTATGCTAATTATGCAACTGTAGGCGGTGGCGGCGGTAATATAATTAGTGTCGAAGGAATGGGGTCTTACGCTAATTATACAACCATAAGTGGTGGTAGTGATAATGAAATAGAAGTAAAGAATAATTCCTATGCCAGTTATTCAACTATAGGGGGTGGCTATTCTAACACAGTCGATGTTAACGGAATAGAATCTTATGCGAATTATGCGACCATAGGTGGTGGCAGTGAGAATGAAATAGAGGTAGATGGTAATAACGCTTCAGCGAATTATGGGACTATAGGTGGTGGTCAATACAATTACATTAAAGCTACTACTGACAATACTAATGCCACACATGCCACTATTGGTGGGGGCTATTACAATCAAGTCACGGCAAAGGCGGCAACGATTCCAGGCGGTTATCGCCTAGAAGCAAAGTCTTTTGGGGAAACCGTCATCGGTATCAACAACGATACGATGGCTTACACGCCCAATA
>JBCCRX010000209.1:0-11494 GCA_039201015.1 Bacteroidota bacterium
GTTAATTTTGAGAAGCGAGAAATTCCTTAGAATTTCGAGCTTCAAAAAACCCATCTGCCGCCGTCGAAGACGGCGGCGAAAAAGGGTTGAGGGAGAAAAAAAGGGTTTTTCTAAATCCCTTTTTTCTCCCTCAAACTCCCCTATCTAAAATACAAAGAAACTTATTTTACAATGTATTTAGTACACTGTAAATTAAATTTATTCGCTTTTTTGACCGAGGCTATTTTGGAATATATCAAGGCATTTTTTTCTGGCATAGGAATGAAAAATAAATAAACGCTAAGAGTTTACAGTTCAATCCTGCTCCAAACATGCTCTAAAACTTGACAGCCCAAAGCCTAAGCAGGTTTATTGAAGCAATTGTTCTACATCCAGATTTTCCTGTATTAATTCGATAGCTCTTTCAATTTTCCAAGGCGTTTTGGTATTTATCTTCACTTCGATACTACTGATTGCCACTACCGTATCGTAGGTATCCATTACAGTAGCCAGTACAGGAATTTCGTTTTCAACTAGATAAGGATGGTGCAAATCTTTTTCATCAAACCATACATTATTTTTGCCATCGCCTGTGAGGATGACGCCGCTAAGCGGTGTGCTGTCCAATCCTCTTTGTTTGGCGTGCTGCTGAATTTCTTCCACAGCCAATTTGAGGTTGTTTTGATTGGAGATCAATAACATATTCTGAAAGTAAGTAAATTCGTCAATTTCCAGCGAAGAACCCGCTAGTATTTCCTCTACTTGGTTGTCCAAATGATCTGGATTGAGCAGTACTTTGCCTTTTATATTTTTATTGATGGTGGATATCAATGGAAAAGAAAGCTTTCGATCGAAAGGCAAAGCAGCCAATAAAGGTATCCCAATTTGCTTTAAGCGTGCTTCGATATGCGTTCGCACATGTTCTAATTTATCCGCATGTATCTTATTGATAATGACGCCTTTGATGGGCACATTTTGTTCTCTAAAAAGGGCGAGATTTAGATTCAAACGATCAAAAGTCCGACCGATGCCACCCTCTGCAATCAAAATCACTTCTACATCTAGCATCTTTGCAACTTGCGCATTGGATAGATTAATGATACTCCCAACACCGACGTGTCCAGTGCCCTCGTAAACAATAATATCGTGGGCTTTTTCTAGCTCTTCTGCTGCTGCTTTCACCTTTTTCTTAAAGTCAAATTGTGCTGGATTTTGGATGAAGTCTGCCGTCACACCAGAAGCAATAATGACAGGACTATGGATTTCTGGGCGTACCTTGAACTTAAGCATATCTTCAAAAAGAACAGCGTCCTTATCGGTCATTTTCCCCTCTATAATCAGGTGCTTTTGACCAACAGGCTTGCAGTACCCTACGTTAATGCCCATTCTATGAATGGCAGCCACTAGTCCTAGTGTGCAAGTTGTTTTTCCTTTGTGCTGCCCCGTTGCTGCAATGTATAATTTCTTTGCCATTCCATTAATTTGCAAGCTGAAACAGCAGAGGAGGTTGAATGTTTAAATCGTTTTTAAACCGCTTGCCTTCTGAATTGAAGCGGTGTTGTACTGTATTTTTTGTTAAAAGAGCGATTGAAATGGGACATATTTTGGAAACCACATTCATGGCTGACGCTCGTGACTGGTAAATCAGTGTATTGCAAGAGTTGAGCGGCTTTTCCTAGTCGAAGTTCTAGAACGAAATGCGTGAAACTCTTGAGGGTTCGTTTTTTGAAATAATGACTGAAAGCAGAAGGAGAAAGATGTACTTGCTGAGCCACTTCTTCTATGGGCAGCTTCCGAGAATAATGTGCTTGAATGTACTCCAAAACCTGATTCAATCTGCCTGATTCACCTTTGAATACAGGCTTTGAATAGCCTTCACTGCACAATCTTTTCGTCGCGCCTCTGGCTCCAAATAAGTCTAATATTTTCAACAGTGCAAGGTAGTTTTCCAGATCACTTTGATGCCCAAATTCGGCCAATAATCTTTGCGCTTTTGATTTGGCTACTTCGAGCATTTCTAGTCCGTATTGCGCATTTTTGAGGGCAGCATTTATTTGCTGATAGAGATTAAAAGATCGTACATTTTCTGGAATCAAAGCATCCGAAAATTGAATGACTAATACCTTTTGCTCGCTCCCACTTTTGACGCCATGATCTTGCCAGCAATGCGCTAAGCCAGGTGCCATCAGTACCAAGTCAGCGCCTGTAAATTGCTCTGTGCTATCGCCCACCATACGCGTACCCGATACACCAAGTGTGAGCGTCAATTCATACGCCTTCTGATGATGATGAAAAGGATAACTCAAATCCACTTCCTTGTTTTCAAATAGACTGACTAAGAAAGGTTGCCGCGCGGAAAGCGAAACGTGTTCTTGTATGATTTTCATCTTCAATCCTTTTCTGATCGCATGACAATCAAGTCGCGCTGAATATCTTCCATAGTGGCTTCGTCCAGTTTATAGCGACTCACAAATATCGCCGCAATGACGCCTGCCAAGCCAGCAAAGACACTAATCATCAATTTGATGCCCAAAATAGAGGTTTCTGTTTGCTCTACATTGGCTTCAAAACCCAAATAGGCGAGCAACCAACCCGTCAATGCACCGCCCAGCGTCCACCCAAATTTTTGGGACATGGAAGAAGAAGAAAAAATAAGTCCCGTGGAGCGACTACCGTTTTTCCACTCCGAATAGTCCGCAATATCGGCGTACATCGCCCAAAGAATGGGTAGAACAATGCCAGCGGAGATGCCAATAAAAATGTTTAGCGCAAATATGGCAATGAGTTGATGTGGCTGTAAGAAAAAGAAGCCAAAGCTTAAGAAAGAAGAAGCTAAAATGGCATACATAAAGGTTTTTTTCTTCCCAAATCTAGCAGAAAGGGGCTTTGCTAGCAGCACACCGATAATATTAGTGCCAATCCAAATAGACAGATAAGCCGATGCCATTGCGCTTTGTGAGAGTTCGTAATTCGTACCAAAAAAGGAAAGGACTTGATCTTGGATGTAATATTTGAAATAGTACAAAATCGTTCCGTCCCTTAGCGTATTGAAGATGTTATTGAAAATGGCGGCACATAGCATAATCCACCAAGGCGCATTTTTAGCGAGATGTTTAAAATCTGCTTTCAAAGAGCTTTCTTTTTCTTTGGGTGGTTCTAGTCGTTCGCGTGTTTCCCAAAAAGTGAAGATAAAAAGCAACACTGCAAGGATACCAAAAACCATGACCGCAGATTGATAGCCCGCCGCATAATCAATATTGCCCTGACCATCGCCTCCAAAGTAATCAACCAAAGCGTTTGCTGTTACTGCCACAAATAAGCCACCTGAAAACGCACCGATTAGTCGCCAAGAAGCTAGAGAAGTCCGCTCCCCAATATTACTCGTCATCACGCCCATCAAAGAAGCATAAGGTACATTAATTGCGGTATAGACCATCATCATCAAGGTGTAAGTGACATAGGCATAAACGATTTTACCAGTAGCACTCAGATCAGGGCTAGTGAAGGTGAGTACGCCCAAAACCGCGAAGGGAACCGCAAGCATAAGCAAATAAGGTCTAAATTTACCCCAACGCGTACGCGTCCGATCACTCAAAATGCCCATAATCGGGTCATTGACGGAATCCCAAATACGCGTAAGCAAAAACATCGTACCGACTGCTGCCGCTGAGATACCAAATACATCAGTATAAAAGAAAATAAGAAAGGTTGAAAAGAGTTTCCAAAACATCGAAGTGGCAAAATCGCCCGCTCCGTAGGCCATTTTCTCGCGTAAGCTAATTTTTACATTACTGTCCATTACGATTAAAGTTGATTTTCGTTGATCGCGCCTAAGAGCGCAATGCTATTGACTTAAGAGATTTCGTTGCTATTTTCCTCTAGTCCGTCTGAGACGGAGAAAAGTTTCGTTTTTGCACTTAAAACGTTCATTATTAAAAAGATACGTATTCCTCTCCGCCTCAGGCAGATCAGGGGAAATTTTACACGCATCTCCCTTAAGTCAACGGCATCGTACTAAAGCGGACGAGTTTGGTAAACGGCTCTTCACCAAATCACCAATTCATCAAATCACCAATTTTCTGAAACGCAATTTCACTAATTTACTTTGCTTGAAAGCTAACATCTAACAGCCAATTGCCAACAGCTAATTCATTCCGCCTCTTGCTCCAAAAAACCAAGTATGTAAGTCATCGGAGCATTCCAATTGAGGCAAACTTCGTTGCTGGCGTAGCTGGGTTCTTGATCCACCCAACTTTTCATGGGCGGAACATTGGGTGGATAAATCGTACCGTTCTTGGCATCTTGTTGTCGGCTGTTTGGACCACCAGAAAGCAAACCTGGTACGGGTTCAGCGATGCCGTCGGCAGCACTTTGCCGATGATGAATGAACATCGGACTTTTGTCTCCAAAACCTGTAAGAAAACTGTATCCTACTGCATTGTTTCCAAACATATAATCGGCGGCTTGCTGGACGCCCGTCAAGTATTTTTTATCTTTTTCCAAACGATAGGCTTGCGCTAATATCATCGCAGCATTCAAAATATCGCTATTGGAGCCCCAATGAAAATCATCTATGGGCTGGAAATAGGGTGCATTTTGTGCTTTCTTTAGGATGCGATCTGCTTCGGAAAGAATACCCGTTTTGAGGGAATTGTAAAAGTCTGATGCTAATAAATCTTTATGTTCTAACAAAGCAAAGTAAGCCAAAAAACGCATATAAGCCGTCCAGCTTTCGCCTACCTTGAAGTCGAAATTTGGTGGACTAGATTTCAGAGCAGCTAGGTAAGATTCATCTTGGGTAGCAATGTACAATTCGGCATTCGCCCAATACCATTCGTCACTAAAATCTTTGTCGCCATATTCACCTGTGGAGACGTCTTCAGGATTCTCAAAAGCAAGTGCTGGATGCTTCAATGCCCATTGATAAGCTTTTTCTGCTGCTGCTAGACATTGTTCAGCATAGGCTTTTTGGGTAGGTAGAAAGATGCGGTAAGCTTTGGCGGTGGCAGCCGCAAAATCAAGGCTAGCGGTCGTTCCTTTTCCGACGATGTAGCGTTGACTGCTAGCTGCTACTGGCATCACCATGGGCTCAAATCGCTTGGCGGTCAATTTGTGAAATAAGCCGCCGTCCTCGTCTTGCATCGTCAATACCCAATCCAATTCATATTTCAATTCATCCAAATAATCGCTTTGCCCATTGCCGCTTTCGGGTATATTCAGTGCGCCGTCTTTCACACTATTCGGATATTGTTCTTCTAGCAATAGAAACTGCCCCAAAGGAAAGCTGGCATTCACGACGTATTTGTTATAGTCTCCCGCATCGTACCAACCTTTGGGCGAAGCCGTAAAACCCTCTGATTTTCCACTGGAAGGATGAAACAAAATGCTATCGTCAGGATGCGCCATTGCTCTATGCCATTTGCCTGCGTATTTTTCTTCCAAAGGCATACTCACACGCTGATAGTATAGCCCTTTCATAGAGCCTAAAAAAGCGCCTTGTAATACATTTTCTTTAATTTCAAAGGGGTAAGAGTGTCCAATGCCTGCCACCACAATTGAATAAGTACCTGCTTCGATGACGGCACTAAAATCTGCTATTTGCACCTGTTCACCCGATAATTCCCATTCTTGAAGTGGTGATAGCTTTTCTTCTAGTACTACTTTTTTATCTGCATCAAGTAGTTGAAATGTGCTTTTCGCTTGCTCAGTGACGATGACGGCTTTTTTGTTCGCTTTTGGATAATATCCTATTTGGTTGATCCTGATTTGCTCACTGAAAGTAGTGGGTTCTGGAGCAGATGTAGTGTTATCAGATGATGCGACGCAACTGCCTAGCAGCAGCAGGGCAAAAAGAAGTTGGTGTAAATTCATTCGTTTTATTTTATTAGAGCGAAGGTTTTTATTTATAAAAGTGTACTATAATGAAATTGTAAGCCTGAAATAAGTTATTTTTATTCATTAAAACGCCTTATTTTCATTAAACTATCAGTTTTTAGCGGCATACACTATTTTTTTATCTTCGACTATGCTCAACTTTGCAATTGATTCATCATTATTCAAAATTTAATCAACATGCTAACTTTAACGCAACCCAAGGTACTCCAAACCACTGATTTGGATTTTTACAAAAAAAATGGATATTTACTCACGCGCCAACCTCTTTTCAATAGCGAAGAACAATTTCAGGCGCTATCGGCGATATTTGAAGACCTCTTAAAAAACAAAGGAGACAAAAAAGCAGACGAGTTGGATACGCCTCATTTCACGCATCCAGAGTTGTTGGAGTTCTTGTTAGCACCCGAAGTCTTGGATTTGGTGGAAGACTTGATCGGTCCAAATATAGGATTATTCAGCAGTCATTTTATTTGTAAAGAACCCAAAGTTGGAAGACGAACGCCTTGGCATGAAGACAGTGCCTATTGGAAAGGAAAATTTGATGAATTGGATAAGATCGTCACGATTTGGCTGGCTCTCGATCCAACTAGTCAAGAAAATGGTTGCATGGGAGTCGTGCCTGGCACACAAGTCAATGGTTTCTCAGAATACGAGCAAGTCTTGGACAAAGAAAACAGTACCTTTTCGACAGAAATCAAGCGCGGTACTTTCGATTTAGATGAAGTGGTTTGGTTTGAGCTAGAAGAAAGCCATTATTCACTGCACGATGCCCGCATCATTCACGGCGCAAACGCTAATAATTCTTCCTATCGTCGAGCGGGCTATACGATGCGCTATTTTTCTTTGGATATGAAATTCAATCCAGCAAGTGCGCCCAATCACAAATTATACCACGCCAGAGGGGAGAATATTGCAAATAATCCTTTAATTTACTTAGGGTGAGTTGTGTGCTTGATGGTTTTTTAACCGCAGCGTTGCGCAGAGTTTTTTTCGCAAAGTTGCGCAAAGTAGTTATAGCTGATGTGTACTGCGTATGGAATAAAAAAGTACATTTCCATTTATTGGTAATCGCTTTACCAGTGCTTAACTTGATAAGGATAACGTATTTCGTATTGCTCTTTTACCATATCCCCTAGCTTGTCGCGCAAGGCATCAATGTTTTCACCATTTATTGCAGAAATAAAAATATTATCCGCTTCGAATTGATTTTTCAAGTTTTCGCGCAACTCTACTTCTAGTTCTTGCTGTGTTTCAAGATCAAGATAATCATCAAAATAGCGTTCCCTATACAAATCCATTTTGTTGAATACATAGAGCATTGGTTTCTCTAAGACCCCCAAATCGGCGAGCGTCTCGTTCACAGCGTGGATGTGCTTTTCGTATTGAGGATGTGCGACGTCCACTACGTGTAATAGGATATCGCTTTCGCGTACTTCATCCAAAGTAGATTTGAAGCTTTCTATTAAGTGATGTGGTAATTTTCGGATAAACCCTACTGTATCGGACAGCAAAAAAGGCATTCTACCAAATACGACTTTGCGAACTGTTGTATCTAAAGTCGCAAACAATTTATTTTCGGCAAAAACATCCGATTTACTCAACAAATTCATTAAAGTTGATTTCCCAACATTCGTGTAACCTACCAAAGCAACTCGAACCTGCGAGCCTCGATTTTTGCGACGCGTCACGTTTTGCCGATCAATTTTTTCTAGTTGCTTTTTGAGCAATGAAATCTTATCTCGAACAATCCTTCTATCGGTTTCAATTTCCTGCTCCCCAGGTCCGCGCATCCCAATACCACCGCGCTGACGCTCCAAGTGCGTCCACAATCCACGCAGGCGAGGCAAGAGATACTGCATTTGAGCCAATTCGACTTGTGTTTTGGCTTGCGCGGTTCTGGCGCGACCCGCAAAAATATCCAGGATCAAAGAACTCCGATCAATGATTTTTACTTTCAATTCTTTTTCTAAAATAGAAACTTGTTTGCCCGTCAAGTCATCATCGAAAATGACCATAGTGATCGCTTCGTTTTCCTCTATGTAGTCGGCAACTTCTTGTAATTTCCCTTTGCCAATGAAGGTTCTCGGATCGGGATGTGGTAGTTTTTGAATGAACCATTTCACGGTTTCTGCACCAGCCGTCATCGCTAAAAACTGCAATTCATTTAAGTACTCTTTGACTTGCTGCGAACTTTCTCTTTGCCGAACCAAACCAACCAAAACTGCCTTTTCAACCTCTTTTTTTAGTCCTTGTTTTCGGTCGGTACTTCCTACATTCCATTCTGCCATATATTGTTTTTACGCTTTGTAAAGCTTGTTTTGTATTTGATTGCATGGGCAATACAGTAACATCTGTTTGACCTACTAAGTTCCTAAGAAAACATTGAATTGTGCGAAAGGCTAGGATTAAAACTTTCAGGTCTAGCTGCTCAATTGAATTCTTGGACTACAGCTCAATGCTGGATACAATTGCCTACTCAATAAATAAACAATTTAAGAGCTTGTTTGGATTTTATCGTCCTGATAACCAACATTTTATGAACCTTGACGTTGAAATAAATTGCTCACTTATCCCGACCGTGTCTGCCTCACCGTGTCCGCCTCAGGCGTGAGGCGTGAGGCTAATAAACTCACAATTGATTTCTTAGTCAGACCGTGTCCGCCTCACCGTGTCCGCCTCAGGCGTGAGGCGGAAACCATAAACTATTGATTATCAATTAAATAAATTTCCAAACAAGCTCTAAACGAATCAACAGCGTCTTACTCCCTTGATATTATCTTAGACAACAGCTACATTCAGCGCAAAAATGCACTATGGTACTTCATTGCCCGCCGCTGCTTCCCACAGCATAAACCATTCTTCTCTCGTCAATTCAATAGACAGTGCTTGCACAGCGGAACGAATGCGCTTTATTTTAGTAGAACCCATAATTGGGTAGATATTTGCGGGATGTTTCAATATCCAAGCAGTGATGATTTGATCAAAAGCGGCATCATATTTGGTTTCCAGACGGCGCGCGACAAAACGAATGCGCTGTACACTTTCGTGGGGTGGATGTTGAAAAAATGCACCTCTTGCCATGGTGCTGTACGCCATTGCCATGCAGCCATTGGTCACCAATTGTTCCAAAATGCCGTTGAAGAAAGGATAGCGATACAGCAAAGAAGCTTCGATTTGGTTGCAAGACAAGGGAATCAATTGATTGAGATTGTTGAATTGCGTAGCCGTAAAATTAGAAACACCTACGCTGAGTATTTTTCCAGATGCTAGTAAAGCAGCAAAGGCTTCCGCTATTTCGTGTGGATTCATGATCGGGCTAGGGCGGTGAATCAAAAGCAAATCCAAATAATCGGTTTTTAGATTTTTTAGGGATCGCTCCACACTACTCACAATATGCGCTTTGCTAGTGTCATAAGATTTAATGCGATAAGAAGGACGATTGGGCGTCACGAGTTTGATTCCACATTTGCTCACCAATTGCATATTTTGACGGAGCGTAGAACTACCATTGGTAGCAGCACCAAAGAGTGTTTCGGTGGTGTAATGCCCGTAAATATCAGCATGATCGAAGGTCGTCACGCCTGCTTCCAGACATTGATCTATGAAGCGAAGGCATTCTTTTGGGCTGAAATTACTTCCCCATTCTCCCCAATTCATTACCCCCGCCACTATACGCGAAAAGTTTAAATTCTTGTTTGCCATATTGAAATTTTGTCCTTAATGTTAGTCTTTGCTTTTGCCTTCATTTTCCACAAAATTAGAGCAAATTTAACAACTTAAATAAGAAGAAAAATTAAGTCTAGACAAAAAATAAATTCATTCTTGTTTAGCCCTTTCTACACCATTTTTCTTACTTTGTGCAAGAAGAAAATTAAATAATTATAATTCATCAATTAACTGCTATGAATAAATCAGATTTAATACTAGATTATCAAGAAGAGAAACAAAATCCAGAAGCCTTTTTAGCAAGTACCGGACAGCGGCTTGCCAATTACATTTTAGATAGAATTGGAGTTTATATCTGCATCCTTTTGTTCATTTCTATCACAGAGGATTTTTTATTTGACTACAGCTACAGCGAATCTGTCTCCAATTTCACAGTTGTTCTAGTTCTTTTGATCGCTTTCGGATATTGGGCAGGTTTTGAGTATGCTTTTGGAAAAACACCTGCCAAGTTTTTGACTAGGACAAAAGTAGTAACACAAGATGGAGAAAGACCTACATTCCTGACGATCATGGGACGAACATTGTGTAGATTCATTCCATTCGAACAGTTCTCTTTTCTAGGAAGCAGAGCAGTAGGTTGGCACGATAGTATTTCAAGAACAAGAGTGGTTCGGGATGAGTTTGTTTTGAAAAGTGCTTAGAGCCACCACAGAAAACAAATAATCAATAGAATTAGATGATATGGCAGAATTAAAAACAAAAGAAAACGACGGAGATGTTCTGGCTTTCCTCAACAGTGTGGAACATGAAAAAAGGAAAGCAGATAGCTTCCAACTTCTAGAAATGATGTCCAAAATAACTGGAGAAACACCCAAAATGTGGGGAAAAACCATTGTCGGTTTCGGCTCTTATCACTACAAATATGCGAGTGGACGGGAAGGCGATTGGTACATTACGGGCTTCTCTCCAAGAAAGCAAAGCATGACGATCTACATCATGACGGGTTTTGATCGCTACGATGAATTAATGGCGAAATTGGGGCAGTACAAAACGGGTAAGTCTTGTCTGTACGTCAATAAATTGGAGGATGTGGACGAAGCTGTTTTGAAGGAATTGATTGCGGCTGCTTATGAATATATGAATATTAAGTATGGTAACTAACTTGGTTTTTAGAATTAGGCGTGTACGAAGTCTTGAAATTTTTAACATTTAGTTCAAAGCAATGCTTAATAGCGCTTAAAAATCGTTCAACAAGTATGCTCAAGTTTTTTTCTTCGGACGGAAACACAAATTTTTCTTGATTTTTTGGTTTTTTGGATAGTACCTTGTTGAGCGATTTCAAGAGCTTTATTCAGATTTAATTTTTTTTATTTAAAAACTTCGTACACGACTATTTTAGAATTACCAAGGAGGAACTTAGAAAAAATAACTCCACATTCTCTATTTTTTGTAGGGTTTTCTTATGAAATTCAATGCGCTATTTTGTAGCGGCTAAACTGCAAAGTAGGACGTCTTTTGAAACACTTAAGGGCATTTAGAGTATGTTTTAAAATTTAATTGTGCAATCTTGCCAAAATGATATCGATAAAAGCTAATTGCATAAAAGCAACCGAAGATTCTGCTGTTTTCTCAAAATCACGGCTTAATCTTCTGAAGAAATTGAACCATCCAAAGGAACGTTCTACCTACCAACGTTGGCTCTGTGGCACAAATCCTTGTTGACTTTCAGGCTTTTTAGTGATCTCTACCGTCCAATTATAGTAGTCTGCACATTCGATAAATTTACCCTTATAATGTCCATCGCCTTTGATTAATTCGGCTCATCGGTGAATTTTGTGGAATAGAAGAAAAGTGGCATAAAATTGTGCAAAGGTTTACCTTTGGGAAATGGAATCAAAAGAGTTATACGAGACCCTATTAGCATTGCCTTTATTAAGCGTAACAGGCGTAAAAA